>NZ_JBSRDC010000058.1:0-5662 GCF_055145285.1 Salinivirga sp.
ATGATACCAAGTAATCAATACAGGCTTGCTCCGATTTAAACATTTCTTCAAATTCCATTTGATCTGCCGGATATTTCATTTCGTAAAGATAAAACTTTACGGGAGATGATCAGATACCCCATTAAATTTAATTCTTAAAAAATGAGCAGGCCGCAAAAGTAGCAAACCTGCCCAATTAAATTATCAATAAACATCAATTTCTAGGTGGTATAAACTGAATTAAACATTACATAATCGGTTGTAAGGTCGGCACCCCAGCCTTTGGCGGCCGATTTACCCTGGTGTAAATCCAGTTTAATGTGTAGGTGCGACTCCCGAAGCAGCTTTTTCATCATATTGCGATCGAACTCCTGCGGTACGCCCTGTTCAAGTACTTTCACCAGTTTTTCATCACTACCGAGATACAAATCTATTTTTTGATAATCGAAAGGGATGCCTGCATTACCTGCAGCTCCGACTATACGTCCCCAGTTTGGGTCACGACCAAACATTGCGGCCTTTACCAGTGTTGAATCTGAGATTTCGCGCACCAAAGTTCTGGCTTCATCAACTTTAGAAGCATTCACTACCTCATATTCTATAAACTTTGAGGCACCTTCGCCATCAGAAACAATTTGTTTAGCCAGGTGGATCATCATTTCCTCGAGATTCTTTTTAAACTCGGCGTAACCTGCGTCCTTTTTGGTTTTAAGTGTATCGTTATTTGCTTTGCCATTGGCCATAACCAGCACCATATCGTTTGTGGAGGTATCTCCATCAACAGTAATCATATTGAATGATTTGTCTGCTGCTTCTTTTACCGTCTCTTGCAGTAATTTAGATTCAATAGCCACATCAGTAACAATAAAAGCCAGCATAGTAGCCATATTTGGATGAATCATCCCGGAACCTTTAGCTATTCCACCCATATTGATTTCGTAACCATCTACACCAAATTCGACAAAACCCTCTTTGGCATAGGTATCTGTTGTAAGAATGGCATTAGCAGCAAACGATCCCGCATTAGATTTTGTGGTAAGCTTACCAACATTCTCGCGAATTCCTTTCACTATTTCCTCGGTTGGAAAAGGTTCGCCAATCAGGCCCGTGGAAGAAACGAGCACTAATTCCTTATCAATTTTAAGCTCTTCGGCCATTGTTTGGGCCATTGCCTCGGCACCCAGGCGCCCTTGTTCGCCGGTAGCTGCGTTGGCATTACCGGCATTAATTACAATAGCCTGTGCTTTACCGTCGGCAATATGTTTCTTAGTTAGGTCGACCGGAGCTGCTGTAACTTTATTTAGCGTAAAAACGCCTGCAGCACTCGCAGGAACATCTGAATAGATCATGGCCAGGTCGCGACGCAACGATTTGATACCCGTATGTGCTCCCCAGCATTTTATTCCTCTGACATTGGTTAAATTCTTAATCATTTCCATGGTATGTATTTTTTGACTTCAAAAATTTTATTATTAACAAATTATTATTCAACAACTTACGGCTGAACCGGAACTAAATTCAAACCTGTTTTTTCTTCAATACCCAGCATAAGATTCATGTTGTGTACGGCCTGTCCGGCTGCTCCTTTCACCAGGTTATCAATTGCAGTAATAACAATTATCATGTTGGTACGCTCATCATAAGTTACATGAATATCGCAGAAATTACTTCCCCGAACATCTTTAGTTGCCGGTGCCTGATTTCGCAACCTGACAAATGGGGCATGCTCATAAAACTGTCTGTAAATATCATTTAGCTGTTCATCGGTTACTTCTTTTACCGGTTTTGCATAAATAGTAGATAATATTCCACGGTCAATGGGTAAAAGATGCGGTGTAAACTGTACGGCAATATCATTTCCGGCTACCGTACCTAACACTTCCTGTATTTCAATGGTGTGCCTGTGTTTTTTAAGTCCGTATGCTTTAAAATTGTCGTTTACATTGGAATATAAATTCACAGGCTTCGATTTAATACCTGCCCCGGTGACACCGGTTTTAGAGTCTACAATTAGCGGGGCGGCTTCAACATATCCACCAGCCAGAAGCGGGGCAGCTCCAAGGATTGCTCCTGTTGGGAAGCAACCGGGATTTGCGACCAGGTTACTCTGCTTAATTTCCTCTGAGAACAATTCAGGCAACCCAAATTTAGCTAATGAAAAACCTTGTGAAAAAGTATGTGTTTTCTGGTACCATTCTTCATAGACTTCAGGTGTTTGTAATCTGAAATCACCTGATAGGTCTACAATCTTAAATGGTTTATTCTGAAACCGTTTCACAAAATCCATTGATACGCCATGTGGCAGTGCAAGAAACACTAAATCAGCATTGGCATCATCAATATCTTCAACCGAATGCAACTTGTAATCTGCAATACCTTGTAAAAACGGGTGTACATCGGTAATATTTTTCCCGGCATAACTTTCAGAAGTAATCATGGTAATTTCTACCTCAGGATGGTTTACCAGTATCCTTATTAACTCTGATCCGGTATACCCGGTAGCACCTATAATAGCAACTTTCTTTTTATTCATGGTTAATCTCTTTTAATGATTGTTTAATCACTTCAACTACTTTTTCCAGCTCTTCATAAGTAATTACAAGTGGCGGCACAAGTCTCAATACGTTACCTGCGGTAGCATTGGCCAGCACACCATGTTCAAGCATTTTCTGAACAAGCGGTTTGGTCTCAAAATTAAATTCAATGCCAATCATTAACCCCTTACCACGAATTTCCTTAATAGAAACTTCGTTTAGCGCCTGAATACGCTCCACAAGCCAGGCCCCCTTTTCATGTGCCTGTTGCACGAGGTTGTCTCCTTCAATAGTTTCCAATGTTGCCAGTGCAGCTGCTGTTGATAGCGGATTACCGCCAAAAGTAGTTCCATGGTCGCCAAAATCTATGGCATCACTTACTTTTTGATTAGAGAGAATAGCACCAATTGGAACACCCCCGCCCAATCCTTTGGCCAGTGTAATAATATCGGGTTTTACGCCATAATGCTCCCAGGCAAACATACGCCCAGTGCGAGCAACTCCACATTGTATTTCATCAAAAATGAGTACAATATCATTTTTATCACAAAATTCACGTAATGATTGCAGAAACTTACCATCAGCTACATTGATACCTCCTTCACCTTGTATGGGTTCAATAATAATAGCTGCAGTGAGGTTCGATGCGGTTTCTTCCACTTTTTTCATATCACCGGCAGGTATTTGATGAAATCCTGCAGGGATAGGTTCAAACCCTTGCTGCATTTGAGGTTTTCCGGTAGCAATTGTAGCCAGCGTTCGGCCGTGAAAAGAACCTTCGAAGGAAATCACCTCTCCTCCACGCCCCTTGCTATGGGCGTATTTTCGGGCTATTTTTATGGCTCCTTCTACAGATTCCGCTCCGCTATTGGAGAAAAACACACGGTCGAGCCCCGACAACGTGGTTAATTTTTCGGATAAACGCACCTGCGGCTCGCTCAAGTAAAAGTTAGAAATGTGTATCAGTTGTGCAGCCTGCTCCTGAATTGCTTTCACCAAAGCAGGATGATTGTGACCAAGACTGTTGACAGCTATGCCAGCCAGTGCATCGATGTATTCGTTACCTTCTACATCCCACACACGGGCACCTTCGCCCCGTTCAAGTGTGATTGGATATCGTTTAAATGTTTGTAAATAGTGTTTCTGATCAAGTTCGTGATAGAATTGATTCGTTTTAGTTGTCATAATTATAGTTTATTTTTTTATGTTAGTACCAATATTAAATACTCCGGCTATTTTTTGTATTTGCCCGGGTTTGGTCCCGTTCACAATTCGGGCTTTTTTAGCTCCTTTATTCAGCGCTATTTCGCACGATTCAATTTTCGGAATCATACCTCCCTGAATAGTTCCATCATCAACAAGCATTTTAAGGTCTGCCAGTTGTATTTCGCTTATGAGTGTAGCAGGGTCGTTTTTATCTTTCATAAGGCCGTCTACGTCGGTCAATACAACGTACTCATCGGCTCCTATGGCTCCTGCCAAATGTCCGGCAAACATATCACCGTTAATGTTGTAACCAACTCCGAATTCATCCGCCGCTGTACAAGATATTACAGGAATAAAATCGTTCTTTAGTAATAAATAAATCAGTTCCGGGTTTACGTAAGCCACGTCACCAACCTGTCCCAAATCGACTGGTGTCATTTTCCCGTCAACTAAAGTTTCATGCCGGCGTTTGCTGGCAATTATGGTTTTACCGTCCTGCCCGGACAGGCCAACTGCCTTGTGTCCCAAACCATTAAGCAAACCAACCAAATGACTGTTAACTTTGCCCTTCAGCGTCATTTCAACATATTCAAAGGCTTCGGGTGTAGTTTTTCGCTGGCCATCGATAAATTCTGACTCAATTCTGGCCTCATTAAGTGCTTGTTTAATAAACGGTCCGCCGCCATGCACAATTACAATATCACAATCTTGTGCTTTAAGCTTACCGATATTTTTCAGTACATCTTTTTTCAGGCGATCATCGCTCATTGCATTGCCGCCATACTTAAACAAAAGTACAGGTTTTGACTCGGGATCTTCGAGTTCCATAAATAATGTTTTTGGTTAACAAATCAGTAAAATATCATAAATAGAGATAGTGCCTATATACTTGTCATATTGGACAATATTGGTACGTTATGATTTCTGAAATTTGTTTCATACAATAGTCAAACCATTAAGTTAGTTGCATTGTTCAAAAAAAATCTTGCTGAAGCAAGCTTCGCGGTATCTGGAAGCTATTAATAAAGATAAAACCTTACTTAATTCCATTTGCAAGGTCATATTTCTTTTTCAAACAATATTTCCCCATTTTCCTGATCAGGAAGTGCTTTAAACTTAAGTTTCTTAAGATATTTATAGTGATGCCTGCTGCGAGCTTCAGCAATAATCTTATCAAAATTCTTTTCTTTAAAGAAGTCCACAAATTTATTGTAGATGTAATAACCGTTTTTAAGATCCCGGTAACGCGGACCAACATAATCTAAAACAACATGCAAAGTATGTTCGTCTTCAGGGTAGGCAATGTATAGTCCGGTTACCTGTGCATCACGCAAAATAAAAAAACAAAATGTATGCTTTTCCGGATTAAACACAAACCCGGGGAAATATCGCTCTACTTCATTTTCATGAAATTTAAGATATCGTTCCAGATATTTGTTATGTGGGCTTACCTCAAGTGTTTCAAAATACTCCTTGCGATTGAGAATCAAATACAGATAATAAATATTGACAAATACAATAAACAGGTTCACAAAACCCACAGGCAGCGAACCAATTAAAAAACCATAAGCTGAAAAGGTGGCAGAACCAATGAGGTTAACGATCCTTAATCTTACTATAGAAGTAAGCATTAATGATATGGCTATCAGTATTGAGGCTAAATAACCAATCCATTCCAAAATATTTATATCCATATCAGAAAACTTTATACAAAGGTGTAAAAAAGATATGAAACAAGCATGATTAAAATAATCATTAA
Organism: Salinivirga sp.; assembly: GCF_055145285.1. Classification (NCBI taxonomy): domain Bacteria; kingdom Pseudomonadati; phylum Bacteroidota; class Bacteroidia; order Bacteroidales; family Salinivirgaceae; genus Salinivirga; species Salinivirga sp. The sequence goes on from NZ_JBSRDC010000058.1 coordinate 5,479, forward strand.
ACACACACGAGCAATGATTATTTTAATCATGCGGTTCCATCCCGCCTTTGGCGGGACACTTAAGTTTGGCTAATTTCGCATATAGCAAATAGCAGATGATAAGGCAGGAGCATAGTTTTTCCGGCTTCGTGTTTCAAGTTCCCGTTTCACGAAGCCGGAAAAACTCCTGCATCCCAGAGCCTTT
>NZ_JBSRDC010000059.1:0-198673 GCF_055145285.1 Salinivirga sp.
AGAACATCAAATAGTAGAGGTTTATTGTTTATGCGGTTACTTGAACAGGCTGTTATTGCAGAGCCTTTAACATATGATAAAATTATTAACGAAAATCACGGGTGTTGATCGGATACCCCATATTAAACTAATTGATTCCATAGGAACATTCTTTATATCAAATGTACGAAAAACATAACTGATTGTTGCCATTCATGAATTAAATTATTCTATCCGCCAGGCGCCAAAAGGGCGGTATGCGAATTTTGGCTGGCAATAAATACCGGCCATGGCATTTCATACACCCGTCCAGACTTCGTGGATTGGTTCAGTGTGTGCTGGCAACCGGGGGCTTAGCTCTGGGCGAAACCTGTTCACAGGGCGGTGCCCTGCGTTGATGGCTTCAAGCCCGTTGGGCTTTTTTGGGAAATTGTTTTATTACAACCGGAACCGGCGGCTCCAGGCAGCATCGTCTATGATTGTTTAGCGCTGTTTTCAACCTGCCCAAAATCAGATATATTAAAACTTTTCTAAGTATTTTTCGTTAAATTGAGTAAATTTGGGATTATGCAAACAATCAGAATTCAAATTAAAGATAAAGTTGCCCTGAGGCTTCTTAAAGATTTAGAGATGGCCAGTATTATCAAAATATTGGATAAAGAAAAAAACGACACGCAAAATAAACTTTCAGCACAATTGCGAGGCTCAATTAGCAAAAAGCGGGCACATGAACTTACTCAGAAGCACGAAAAAAACAGAGATGAATGGGACAGCAGAGCTATTTAATTGATACCAATGCAGTCATTGAATATATTGGAGCTACTTTGCCAGAAAAATCACTAAATCAGCTTGATGCAATAATAGACTCGCGGTTCTTTCTTTCAGTAATCAATAAAATTGAGTTACTTGGATTTCATGATTTAAGCCATGAAGAAGAACAAAAGTTCAACCAGCTTATTGAATCAGCGACCTTAGTTTCTTTAGAAAATGCAATTATCGAGAGAACTATAGCGCTTAGAAAAACGGCACGGATTAAACTGCCCGATGCCATTATTGCGGCAACAGCGTTAGAGTATGACCTTACCATTATCACCAGAAACGTTAAAGATTTTGAACAACTTCCGAATATTGAAATAATAGACTCATATAGTTTTTAGCTAAGCTGTGGAGTGTATGGTTGTTTTGTACTGTTTTTTTATCTGCCAGACGCAGTGAAGGCGTATGCGGGGCGTATTTTTGGTTTTCCCCAACCCAACAAACACCGACGCGAGCGAGGACCAGCGAAGCCATCTGTCTCAAACTTCCCTTCAGGTGTATTGCAACAGATCGCTTCTTCGGGCGGATTGTGATAACGTTGTTGATTAACCTGTATTACTGTTTTTATCCGCTAAGCTAAGCACCATGAAGGTATTATGAGGGGTGCAGCTGCAATTTAGATTAGCACCATGATTGATCATGGTGATTTATGAAGTCCAATAACCAACGGTAGCCCGCTTTAGCGGGGTTTTCCCGGCACTTTTGCCCTTTCAGGGCCTTAGGCAGGCTGTTGACCTGTTCACAGAGCGGTGCCCTGCGTTGATGGTTTCAAGCCCGTTGGGCTTATTTTGGGAAATTGTTTTATTACAACCGGAATCGGTTTAGCGGGCTTTTAACTTTCCTTAGCAACTTTGGTGATGACTGAGGTTCACGGACAATGCGGGTTTGGGTAATAGTCAAATTATTGCTCGGTATTTGAAAGTATAAGTTGACCACAAATTTTCAAAAGAGACTCAGTGTAAATAATTTGAGTTGTAAAATTTACTAGTAAATTTGTACAGAATCATACTTTAACTCCAAATTAGTACAAAATGATTGTTCAGCGACAAATTGAAACAGAGATCAGGGAGGCCATGGCCAATTATCCGGTAGTGATTATTACTGGAGCAAGGCAAACCGGCAAAACTACTGTAGTCAGACAAATTGCCGATAAGCCTTATTTTAACCTTGAAAATCCGGACACGAGGGAGCTTGCAATAAATGATCCCCGCCTTTTTTTAAGCAAGACAAAACATAAGGGTGCAATTATTGACGAATTTCAGCGTGCGCCTGATTTAGCTTCATACATTCAGGTAATTGCCGATGAGAAAGACGAAAATGGCATGTTTATACTCACGGGCAGCAACAACTTTTTGCTAATGGAAAAAGTCAGCCAGTCACTTGCCGGTAGGGCTGCCATATTAAAACTAATGCCATTTTCCTACCCGGAATTATTGCAGCTAAATGATCGCTTTTCTACTGATGAATTGCTTTATAAAGGATTTTATCCGGCAATTCATGCCAAAAAACTGGCGCCAACAAAATCCTATTCCTACTATTACCAAACTTATATTGAACGTGATGTAAGACAACTCATCAACATCAAAGATATGAGTCTGTTTCAACGATTCATAAAACTGTGTGCAGGCAGAAGTGGTCAATTATTAAACTATGATCAGCTGGCCAGTGAAACAGGTGTGACAGGAAAAGTAATAAAATCGTGGATATCAGTTTTAGAGGCCTCTTACATTGTTTATCTTTTGCCGTCCTATTTTGAGAACATTAAAAAAAGGGTCATAAAATCCCCAAAGTTGTATTTTTATGATGTGGGTTTTGCTGCCTATTTACTTAACATAGAGGAAGAGAAACACATAGAGAGCCATCCTTTGCGCGGTCAATTATTTGAAAATATGGTGATTAATGAATATCTGAAACACAGGCATAATAAAGGAATGGAAAGCAATGCCTGGTTCTATAGAGATAATCATAGAAATGAGGTTGATTTGCTTATCCAAACGGGTAACCATTACGAACTCATTGAGATAAAATCAGCAGATACGTACCATACAGCTTTTCGCAAGAACTTAGACTGGCTGGCCAGACAATTGTCCTCAAAATCCATCAACAAAACAGTAATTTATGATGGGACACAGGAGTGGGAAAACGACGAAATTCGCATTGTCAATTTCAGAACTTTCGCACAGAATTTTTCAAATTAGCAACCATATTTAAAAACCGAACCGGCTTAACGGCTTTCAGACGCTTAACCCGTGATCTGCTTAGCTGTTATGGCCTTAAGGCACATAACCGGAAAAACGTTTTATAGAATTACGATATTGCCGAATTGCTTGCCATGGCAATGGAGTTGTACTTTGTAAACTAAAAACCTTTTTGCCTGATTTGTTCTGCATCTTTTATTTTATGCTTGCCGGGAACTATATTTTTACCTGCCGAGAAATTGTATGTTAAATTAAACCATACAGGAATCTTATTTAAGTGTATGTTTCCTTGTGTTTTTTGCGTAAAATCTGCCCCTGAGACTTTTTCTCCGCTATAGAGTAATTTTTCGGAAATTGTAACTGCACCTGTAATACCTACTTTGAACTGAGGTGTGAAGTGTTTCTCTATTGAAGCAAAACAAAGCGGATCAGCGGAGGTAATACGCTGAATATGTTTTTGTGGACTGACATATTGAAACTGTATTGAAGCTGTAAAATCTTTTGGAAGACTCAGAAGCGCGGAAGCAGAGATTTCATACGCTGCTTTGTTATCCTTTGAGGGTACATGATTTTCCAACGCAGAGATTGGCCTGGTGCTGATATTGTATACTTTTATATTGCTATAAATTGTAAGATGTTTAAATGCTTTTAGTGCAACATCTAACGAAATGCCGTACTTGTATATGTTCCCGGCATTCTGAAATGTGGTAGTCAGCATGTTGGTTTCATCTGGTATTGTAAATTGTGAGATTACATCTTTTTTACAATTGTAGAAAAGCCTGAATGCGTAATAATCATTTCCGGGCTTTAAATGGTAAGTGAGCGACATCTCATTGTGCAATTGGTTATTAAGTTGGTTATTGCCAATTATTGTTTGAAATGGATTTATGATATTGGGCAGGGGAGTGAGCTGATACCGATGGGGGCGAATAATTGATCGTCTGTAACGGAGCATTAAAGTGTGTTTTCGGTTGAATTGATAATTGGCTGCAAAATCGGGCAATAAACTAACTCCTTTTCTGCTAAAACGGCTTTTATTAAAGGTTCGTTCATACTCTAATCTTAAACCCGAATTAATTTCCAACTTGTTTTTTTGGTAAGTACATGTTGCATAGCTTGCTATGATTGCAGATTGATATGCAAATTTTTCCAGTCCGGCATTTTCTAACGTTTTATGTGTGGCTTTTGTTCCCAGGTTAAGCGTGTAGGTTTTTGATAACGGCACGTGCAGGTCTGTGGCAAAACGTACAGATTGTTGCGTTGGCCGGGAGTTGGACCTGGATATATTTGCTCCATCCACAGAATCGTAGGTAACTGAATTTCTGCCATTGTAAAACCCATGTTGAAGGTTTACGTTCAGCTTGGCTTCACCGGTAAATATTTGTTGATAATTAACTGAGTTGTAAAGTTGGTGGTTGATATCCTGATCGTTCCTGCTTGCCTGTAAGATATTTTCATTGGTTAGGTTGTTTTGTGCCAATATATTCCCATCCAGTTCCTGCGAGTATGGATTGTAATTTCCGTAAAAACTTAATTGTTTTTTATCAAATTGTGCACCTGCGCTATAGCTGAGGCGGTGCGACCAGGTTTTTTGTCGCAGGGTTTGGCTATTCAACAGGTGTAAATGCTCATTGTTGGTGGTGGTTACGAATTCGTTGGTTTCTGAAATATCAAAATAATTCATCTTTCCATTGTAAGCCACCGAGAACTGATAATTTCTTTTTGCGAGTTGCAAATTGAATTTGGGAAACATGTAAATTATGGATTTGCTGGTAGGTATGTCACTATAAAGTTGGCCGCTTACACCTTTATCTGCTTTTTTCAGAAAGATATGAATAATAGTACCCACATCTGCTCCGTATTGGGCCCCCGGGCTATTCGAAATGTCTATTTTACTAATTTTCTGTGCGCTTATTTGTTGCAGATATTCCAGTTTATGAGGTTTCCCGTCAACAAAAAGGACAATTTTGCCATTATCCTGGGCCTTTAGATTTTGTGAGAAGTCTATGTGAATACCCGGCAGCCGTTTTACAATATCAATAGCCGATGTCGAATGCTTTTTTAGTGCATTATTCATAAAATAGGTTGTACCCGCTCCATTACTTTTTGCCTTAATGACTTCGGCATTGATCAGAATTTCATCGATGGATACGGCATTGTTATTTAAAAAAATCACGGGCGTACCCATTGCTGCACCTGTGATTTTTGCGATGGGTAGCAGCGTGTCGCGATAACTTAAATGGGAAATTTTAATATAACCTGATTTTTTGTTCGCAGGTGTCAGCTTAAATTCCCCGTGTATGGTACTCATGGTTCCTGAAAGTTGAGTAGAATCTGTCCTGTTCAACAGCACAACACTTGCAAAAGGAATAACTTCTCCGGATGTTTGGTCTTTTAAGATTCCGGAAATGCTATTAGAGCTTTGTCCCAACGATAGCAATTGCAATAATAAAAGTTGGACCAAAAGTAATGCTGATTTTGAATTGATTAATTTGCACATGATATTTGATTTTGTAGTTAGTCGTAATGCAAATAGAATCAATTAGTTATGATGGTGCAAGTATCTGGGATATAAGGCAAAAGTTTGTTGCAGAAGGCAAAAAGTCAGATAATATTTACGCCAAATTGGGATGAGCAACAAGCATTTGGTACAGGAGGCAAGCCTTTAACTTTCAAGTTGCTCCATCATTTTCTTAAATGGCTTGGCTTTTTTTCTTGAAACGGGGATTTCTTTATCGATGCCCTCAAGTTTAAGTTGATACCCGGAAGAATTGCCGCGGCGTGCAACTATCTTGTTCAGGTTAACAATAAAAGCCCGGTGCGAACGGAAGAAGAAGGAATAGGCTGTAAGCTGCTCTTCTATGTCGCTGATGGCATTTCGGATAATACGTTGGGTTATTTTCTCATCTTCGATAAGGTTGAATACAACGTAATTGCCATCTGATTCGGCATAAATCAACTGTGACGGATAGAATTGCAGGGATTCTTTTTTGAGTTGTGATGTGATGGTTAACTTTTTTGTTTGGGTATTTTGACTGTTATCATTGTCGGAGGTAATGTGAACCGGCTCACTTTTAAGATATCCGATATTAATTATTGTAAAAAAACTTAGTGGTAATATGCCAATTAAAGCCGCATTAATCATTGAATCAAAAAAGGTGTTAAAGTTCCAGCGATCAGCAGGGGGCTCCATGATAAATGCTGCAAAGTAAATAATAACCCCAATACCAACAATTGCGGATAGACTCAGAAGTAATTCCTTTTTTAGATTCCATTTCTGTTCTATTCTGAAATAAGGAAATTGTTTTAATATACCCATTATGGCCCAAACACCCAACCCGGCAAAAATGGTATAAATGGCCATGGTTTCAGTGTATTTGAATGAACCTGAGGCGTGCGTGTTTAATGGATGATATAATGCCACGCAGATGAAACAGAAAGCAGCAATTAGTAAGCTTCCCGCAAAAGGGTGGCGTAGTATGAAGTTTTGAGGAAAATGTCTTTTAAAGAGACTTTTCATAATGCTGGCAATCTGGCTTAATTAACTTGCTCGAAAATAGTGATTATTTTTTATTTCTTTAAGATGATTGAGCGGCTTAATGTAGCCTGAGCAAGTTCGAATTGTTCGAGAGAAAAATGTCTGGCTCCCACAGCGACTATTCTCACGGCTAATTTTGTCACTTAAAATTGGGTTCAGCTATGTCGGTATAAACCACAATTGCATTAGCTTTGCTAAGCTCTTAAACCCGGATCATGATTATGAAATTGGATGAATAATGTGGGTTGGGTTCCACAATAAAGAACAAGCCTGACCATTTTATTCAGAAATGGCCAGGCTTAAATTCGGTTTTGAGTTTGTGTCAGTTTAAGGTTTGCTCTATATTATCTTTTTTATTTGGTGGGTGGTGCCATAAATTCAGGCCCCACAGGGTCTGTGATGTTTTTTTCCAGAATTTGGTCAATGGCTTTCATGGCATCATCATTTAGATGCCAGCCACTCATATTGTCGATTACATCCAACTGGTCCGGACGACGTGCACCCCACAGAGCTACATCTGCACCCTGATCAAGGATCCAGCGCACGGCTAAATGTATTACACTTTTTTGGTAATTTTCGCGGGCAAACTTATCCAGTTCTTCTACAGTTTTTATATACATTTGGAAACGTTCTCCCTGAAATTTGGGGTCTGCCTTACGCAGGTCATCACCCTGAAATTCTCTGTCTTTGGTCATTTTTCCGGAAAGTAATCCCCGGCAAATAGCTCCGTAAACCACGGTTTTTATATCATTTTTTTTACAGTAGGGTAGAAGCTCGTTTTCAAAATCGCGCTCAAACATGTTGTATGGTGGTTCCAATACATCTAACTGTCCTCCTTTGCGGAACTGGTCCATTTGCTCCGGGCTGTAGTTAGATACTGCGATGGATTTTATTTTACCTTGCTTTTTAAATTCTTCCAACACCTTTGCGGTTTCATCAAAAGGCACTTTGTGGTCGGGCCAGTGCACCATGTACACGTCAATATAATCGGTTTGTAAGCGCTGAAGGCTGTCTTCAATTTCTTTTTCTAATCTTTCTCTGCTGGAATTACGGAAAGGCTGCTCGTTTTGCCAGTCCAGGCCTACTTTGGTAATTAGCGTAAGATCTTCACGTTTGCCATATTCCTTAAGGGCTTGTCCCACAATTTTCTCCGATGTGCCAAAACCATAAACAGGGGCCGTATCTATGAGTGTTATCCCTTTATCAATGGCTTTTAATATGGTTTTGATGGACTCATGCTCCTGAGTGCCACCCCACATCCATCCGCCTATGGCCCATGTGCCAAGGCCTATTCTTGAAACGGGTTTTTCAATATTGTGCAGTTTTGTAGTATCCATAGTTTTCTCCTTTTGTTTATGTATTAAGGTTTACATAGATGTGTGGCCTATTGTTCAGTCATATAATTATTTAAACACCCTATAAATTATATACGTCTTTTAATTAAAATTCGCTAACCTAAAATAGCAAAACAAGGACGCTTTGGATTTAGCCGTCATCTGAGATTGTTGTTTTTAACAATAGGACTGCCAGCTACATTCAACATTCATGAACATACAGCGATAACCTGACTTTTTCCTGGCACAATTTATTTATTTCACCGCTTTGGCAGCTTCAATCAGGTTAGGTAAAACTTCTTTTAAATCGCCTACAATGCCGTAATCAGCCACTTCGAAAATGGGGGCTTCCGGATCGTTGTTTACGGCAACAATAGTTTTCGAACCACTGATGCCTGCTACGTGCTGTATAGCACCCGATATTCCCAATGCAAAGTAAAGGTTTGGAGCAATGATTTTTCCGGTTTGGCCGACGTGTTCTTCTTCCGGGCGCCATTTTTCGTCAGAAACCGGTCTGGAACAGGCTGTGGCTGCTCCCAATATTTCTGCAAGGTCCTCAAGTGGTTGCCAGTGTTCGGGGCCTTTCATACCGCGGCCACCCGATACAACAATGTCGGCATCGGTGAGCAGAATTTTATCGGTTTGCTTGTTCACATCTACTACTTTGGTTGTAAAGTCCGTATCTTCAACTTGCGGGGTAAAAGCTTCAATTTTGGCTTCTTTTTCAGATTGGTTGATTTCGTAGCTATTGGATTCCAGTGTAAATATTTTCTTTTCAGCATTGATCTGAATACGGGCAACGGCTTTGCCTGTAAAGACTTTTTTCTTTACCACAAAAGGTTCGGTAGATTCGGGTAAACCGACAACTCCTGTTACCAATCCGCCTTTGAGTTGAGCTGCAGTGGCCGGAGCCAGGGCTTTGCCGGTAAAATCATTGGACATCAGTATAATTTGTGCTTCTGTTTTTTCAGCAGCCTGCGCAATAGCTTTGCTAAAGGCATGGTTGTCCAGTGTTTCGAAGCGTTTGTCCTGGCCGTTAAGTATTTTATCAGCACCATATTTTGCCAATTGTTGTAACTGGTTTTCATCTACTTCGCCAAGTGAAAGCGCAATAAGTTCAGTGTTTAACTGATCGGCCAGCGCCCGGCCATAGCTCAGTAATTCAAAATTTAATTTGGAGAATTGTCCGTCTCTGTCTGATGTATATGCGAGTATTGACATGGTTATTTGTTTTGAGTTATAATATTCAGTTACCGTTAAAGAATTGTATTAAACCTTAATAAACTGACACCTGCTACAAAGCGTTGGCTTCGTTGGTTAGTTTGTTCATGAGATCAGTTTCATTACCCGGCTCAATCATTACACAATCGCCTTTGGGTTCAGGTAATTCAAATGATAGAAACGTTGTCATGGCCTCTGCTTCTACAGGTTCCAAAACTTCAAGCGGTTTGCGGCGAGCGTTCATTACGCCCCGCATTCCGGCAATTTTGGGTTCTACGGCAATTCCTTTTTGTACAATGGCTACAAAGGGCGTTTGTGCTTCAATGGTCTCTTTTCCGCCGGCAATTTCCCGTTTGATAACTGCTTTTTCATCCACAAAGTTTAGATGACTGATGGCTGCTACCGATGGCAATTCTGCCATTTCTGCCAGCATATTACCCACAGCCATTCCATTGTAGTCACTGGAATCAATTCCGGCCATAATGATATCGTAATCACCGTTTTTAACTACCGGCAGCAACTGTGCAGCGGTATGCCATGCATCGGCGGGGTCGGTATTTACCCTGATGCCCTTATCAGCACCAATGGCGAGGGCTTTTCTTATTACTTGTTCGGTCCATTGTTCTCCAACCGTGGCAACGGTAATTTCGTTTACCTTGTTCGGGTATTGTTCTTTTAGTTCGAGTGCACGGGTGAGTGCCAGCTCATCCCATGGGTTAATAATCCATTTAACTTCATTGGTATCGAACTTTTTTTGATCGTCTGTGAACCTTATCTTCGTAGTTGTTTCTGGTACACTGCTTATACATACAAGTATATTCATGATATTGGCTTTTTTTAGTTCAAAAAATTATTCTTCCAAAATGGCTCTTGAGATTACAAGTTGCTGTATTTCTGACGTTCCTTCATAAATTTGGGTGAGTTTGGCTGCTCTCATTAAACGTTCCACATGATATTCTTTTACGTAACCGTATCCACCATGAATTTGTACAGCTTCTGTAGTTACGAACATGGCTGTTTCAGCGGCATAATATTTGGCCATAGCACCTGTCATGCTGAAATTTTTGCCATTGGCTTTTTCCCATGCAGCCTTCCACACAAAGTTGCGTGCCGCTTCTATACGTGTTTTCATCTCGGCTAATTTAAAACCAATAGCCTGGTGTTTGGATATTTCCTGTCCAAATGCTTTGCGTTCCTTGCTGTATTGCAGGGCTCTTTCATAAGCTCCTTCAGCAATTCCCAGCGCCTGTGCTGCAATGCTTATGCGACCGCTATCGAGCATTTTCATGGCAAATTTAAACCCAAAGCCATCTTCACCTAAACGGTTCTCTTTGGGTACTTTTACATCCGAAAACATCACGGAATGGGTGTCACTGCTGCGCATACCCATTTTATCTTCATGAGGTCCGAGGCTGATGCCCGGCGTATCTTTTTCTACAATAAATGCATTAATACCGTGGTATTCTTTTTTCGGATGTGTTTGGGCCACAACGAGATAAATGCCTCCGCTGTGTGCGTTGGTAATCCAATTTTTGGTTCCGTTTATGATGTAGTGGTCATCTTTTTCAATAGCTGAGGTGCGTTGTGATGAGGCGTCGGAGCCAGCTTCAGGCTCAGACAGGAGGAAAGCTCCTATTTTTTTACCACTGGCGAGTTGTGGCAGGTATTTTTGTTTTTGTTCTTCGTTACCAAACCGCTGTATTCCTGCAACGGCAAGGGAATTATGCACCGACAGGATAACGCCAATGGATGAGTCAATTTTTGAAAATTCTGATATGGTAAGCACATAAGATAAATAATCCAGGCCTGTACCACCATATTTTTCATCGGTAATGATGCCGAAAAAGCCCAGTTCCTTGAGGTTTTTGACGTGTTCGGCAGGATAGATGGCATTGGTGTCACGCTCAATGACATCTTTTATCAGCTCACGTTGCGCATAGTCGCGGGCCGATTGCCTTATCATTTCCTGTTCTTCGGTAAGTTCAAAATTCATAAAATGAGTAATTTTTAGTGATGATGCTTTTATTTACCGGCTTTTTTATAAATGACAACCATTACAGTTTTGTCGTCACCACCCATGTTGACAGACATTCCATAAGTCCGTTTGGGATCAATTTTGATTTGTGCATCGCCGGCATTTCCGGTTAATTGTTCCCAAATGGTTACCGCCATGTGCACGCCTGTAGCTCCTGTGGGGTGGCCCCAACCAATTAGTCCTCCGGTTGTATTGAAGGGTATTTTTCCATCCCGGGCTGTATGACCATCGAGTACGAAGTCGGCTCCCTTGCCGTAAGGTGCAAGGCCGATAGCTTCTATACCCATAATGGCTGCTGAGGTGAAGCAATCGTGGATTTCAACCGTCCCCAAATCATCTTTTGTGATAGCGGCCATTTGCATTGCTTTTTCAATGGCATTTTGCATGGTATGGAGCTTTGTAAAGTCTTTTGGCTTTTCGGTAAGATTTTCTACTGCATGACCATATCCTATTACTTCTACAGCCTGATTTTTCGGTATGTTGTGTTTTTTTAATCCTTCTTCAGACATAATGGCAATAGCCGATGCTCCGTCAGATACTTTGGAAGAGTCGAAAACGGTAAGATGATCGGTAAATGCTTTGGGGTTGGGTTCGGTGCCCAATGCAAGTTCTTCTGGATCCGGATGCGTGTTGTGAAATTCCTGGGCAGTTTCACATAGCCTGGCATTTTCAATGGCATTACGGTACCAGCGAGCATAAGCTTTACGGGTTTTTTCCCGCCCAAATTTTTCAAAATATGCTCCGGCGCGATCGCTAAACTGCCCCGGGAAAAAGTGGGCATGTCCGGTTTTGCGCTCCTGGAACCAACCGGCACCCGCCAAAATATCGGCTCCGTATACTGCTTTTACGGAATTTTGCACTTCTACGCCTAATGTTAAAACCGTATCGGCTGATTCTGCTAAAATAGATTTCATTCCAGTCATTAGCGCCATACCACCTGATGCACATGCTGCTTCTACGCTTAAACTGGGTTTGTATTGGAGGGCAGGAGCAATCATAGGGGCAAACGCGCCCAGATGTCCTTGCTTATTGTAACGCGGGGCCATAAAATTACCTACCACAGACTCATCGATATTGTGATCATCCTTGAGTTTTTTGATGGTACCTTCGCCTGCTTCTTTCAGGTAATGTTCTATACCCGGCCTGGGCTTTTTGGGGTGAAATTCTTTGCGACCGGTTCCAAAAGATACGGTGTTGTAACCGGCTGTCATATATATTTTTTTGCGAAGTGTGGTCATAGCAAATGGAGTTTAGTTTATGAAATCATTAATAGGCCCGTAGGCATGGAAAAAACCTGTAATCAGTACGGTATTGACATCTGCATCCTTTGCTGCTACACCATCTTTTATCAGGCGCAGACCTATATCTTTTGATTTTTGCAAATATGCTTTTGCCAATTGTGAGCCTTTACTGTTGTCTTTTTGGATGTTGGCGAACCATTGTGTCAATTGCTGGTGTTTGTCGGCAGCTGTTAAGAGGGTTTTCCATTTGACGATGCCTGCGGGTATATCTCCCAGATACGATTGCATCTCGGATTGTATACTTTCAAGGTTTACATAATCCATTTTGTCGGGTTCCAGCACAGCAACAGGTCGTCCTTTTTCGTAGCGAAAAAATCCATCTTTTTGGCTGCCATCGCTATTCTGACCGCCTTTTATTCCTGATTTAACCATGCGATCGAGTAACGTGCTATGAAGGTTTTTATCAATGTTGCGGTCGTGCATAACTTTCATGATATACTGCACCACATCAACTCCTACATAGTCGGCAAGCTGAAATATGCCCATTGGGCGCACCAGGTAATCACGTGTAATTACATCAACAGTAGCGATAGCTTGCGACAACGGCATGTTTTTACTTAATTCTGTGGCTAAATCGATTCCATATTTTGTGTCTCTCATATAGTGGCCATTACCTATGAAACCAGCTATATCGGCCGAAGGCACAATTATTTTCTTGAGGTTTTTCACGTATTGGGCTGCAAACGCTGCCAATTCGGGTAGGGTGCTTTCTGCTTTGATAAGCTCCACAAGTTTTTGAATGGCCGGGGGGTTGTAAAAATGCACTCCCATTAAGCGGCCATTGAGTCCTGCATTGTTATTGATTTCCTGAATAGGTATGGAAGAGGTGTTGGTGAAAAACCACGGGTGGTTGTCGTTATTTGTATTAATTTGCTTAAAGAGTTTATTTTTAAGCTCTGGATTTTCACTAACCGCTTCTAAAATGAGTTTAGAGTCATATGCTGCTTCTATACGTGTAGTTGGTTTGATGATGTCTACCACATCATTTACGTATTGTTGAATAAAATCTGAGTTTTCATGCAGATTTTCGTGGTCAGCATACATCTCTCGAATTTGCACGATTTTTTTTTCGGCAAATTTTTGGGCTTGTGCCCGTATGTATTTTAGCAAACCATCCAGCGCATTGTGAGAAACATCAATGGCATTGAGCACGAACTTTTGCTCATTGCTTTTTTGCTTCAGGGTTTGGTTTACGAGCTCCTGGGCAGTGAGCAGCAATATTCCACTGCCCATTTTGCCGGCCGCCCCCAGCACGGAAACATTTTTTAATCTTTCTGTGTAGTCCATAGTTTAAAATTTGCGATTACCAATTTGGATCCCTTTTATCTAGAAAGGCCTTCATACCTTCGGTTCCCTCGTTGCCAAACAGCGAAGCAAAAACTTCTGATTCCAGCCGGTTGGCTTCTTTAAAAGGAATAAACCGTCCCTGCCTGGCCACTTTTTTGACATGCTCAATGGCTTTGGGGCCTTTTGATGCAATGATTTCTGCTACTTTTATTACTTCATCCATAAGTTCTTCCGGCTTGGTTACGTTTTGAACGAGCCCCATTGTGTAAGCTTTTTGGGCAGTAATCATTTCGCCGGTAAGCAGCATGTAAAGCGCATTACCTAAAGAAGTGTAGCGTGAAAGGCGCTGTGTTCCCGAAAAACCGGGAATTAGTCCCAGGTTTACTTCTGGTTGTCCAAATTTGGCTTTGTCACTCGCAATGCGTATATCGCAGGCCATGGCCAATTCCATGCCACCGCCAAGTGCAAAGCCGTTTACGGCAGCAATAACGGGAATCCTCAAGTCTTTAATTTTGTTGAAAATATCCTGTCCACGTTGCGAGAACTGCCGTGCAGCATCGGTTTTCATTTCAACCATTTCGGCAATATCGGCACCTGCTACAAATGCTTTGCCTCCGCCAGTTATGATAAGGGTTCTTATTTCAGGCAGGTTGTCTAAGAAATGGTCTAGCTCGTCGAAGAATTTTGAATTTAGCGCATTCATAGCATCAGGACGATTAATGGTAAGTATGCCTATCGTCTGTTTTTGCTCAAAACTAAGAATTGTGTAGTCCATAAGTTAAAAACTTTTTGAGGGGTGTCCGTAAATAAATATTTACGGTTTTTGGTTATATAACCATCAGCCTATCAAAAAGTTTAAATTATGAACATATGCCAAGCTTTAAATAAGATATAGCCGCATATTACCTGACGGTAGCGGCTATATTATGTGTTATGTGTGAGATATTTTTATCGAACTGTAATAAAATAATTCTATCTAAATAAAAATGCCAATATTCAAAGCCATTAAATGCTCAATAAACGTTTCGCTATTGTTAATACTGGTCATTGTATAGCGAAAACTTGTGAAGCCTTTAACCCGGTCAATAATATCAAACTCAACACCCAGACCGGCTGAAATGCCAAAGGAGAAATTATCTACAAGTTCCTGATTTATTGCCTCTGTTTCACCATTTATAAAATCATAACGTAATGTGGATTCATCGTTGATTAGAAAGCGAAAGTTCGGACCGCCATTGAAATAAAAACGACTTTTTTCAAAGGGGATGGTATATTTGTACATTATTGGGAGCTGCAGCGTTGTAGTGTTGAGTTCCAATACCAGGTCAGCTTCCATCATAGTCTGGTTTGCCCAATTGGCCCTTACCTTCTCACTGAATTCCTGGTTATAACGGTTAATAAGTGCTTCGAAGTGAAAAGCGTGTCTTGTTAAATTAATTGGGATGTCAATAAAGGCACCAAATGATATATTTGTTTTAAGGGGGTATGATAAATCAGCGAGTTTATTGGTGCTATACGTTTCTATTTTCATGGACTCTGTAAGTGTGTTTTTGTGAAGCCCTATTGACGCTACGATACCTGTTTTAATGGCAGGAATGTATCTTGGTTTACAAATATTGTAGTATTTAATGGCTTTGGATAGCGGTTTTCTTTTATACTTTACACGCCGGAAGAGTTTGTCTGTCATTACCGGACAGTCGCTTGTGATGTTTTTGACAATCTCTTTGTAAGTTGTTTCTCCTTCTTTTTTAGGCAAGGGCGTTAGTTCCTGATTTTTTGTTGTGTAATAAAACAGTTTATCTTGTTCTGTTACATAGAGGTATATTTTTATTTTACCTGTTGTTAATCGCTCAAGAAAAACCCGCTTTGTTTCGTTATTGTAATTAATTTTCTTGGAGACAAATACACGTCCTTTTACGCCATATTCATCTACTTCTTCGGGGGTGTATTTTTTACACCTTTATCATACTGAATATGGCAATATTGAGCATTTTGGGCAGGGCTAAAAAGCGTTACATTGAAACCAACATTGGAAACTGAATCTTTGGTAAAATAACCTTCTTCTGTCTGACCGAAAAGGGATAGACCTGAAAAGGTAAGTGCGATTAGTAAAGGGTAAAATCCCATTTTTTTGATAAAAGTAACAATTGATGTGTGAAAAAAAATAAATTATCAGGTTCTGGTAAATGTTTTTATTATTTTTTCATGATCAGGGAATTCTTTGATTAGCTGTGTTGCAGTAGGCATGTCCAAATCAGCAAAATCAAATCCCGGAGCGGCCAGGCACCCAATAAGGGCATAATTGCCAATTGTTTGGGCGGCAAAAAGGGTACCTGCAGGAATTTCTACCTGTGGGTATTCCGTTTTTTCGATACCTGGTCCCATGAGCATTTTTTTATAGGTATTATCCGGAAAGATACAGTGCAGAATGGGTCCGGTGCCACTATGATAATACCAAACTTCATCCTGCCTTAGCCTGTGAAAAGCTGAGAAATTACCTTCCGGCAGAAAAAACAGAATTGAAGTAGCAAGGTTACGCCGGCCACCGAATGATTGAGGCAGATTTTTTTCTGCCACAAAGATAGAAGTCCTGTAAGTTTCGCGAAAAAAACCACCTTCGGGATGTGCCTTAAGGTTCAGGTTGTCAATTATTCTCTGTTCTTTGGGTTTCATTTAATACGAAGGTGTTATTTTTTTCTCCTTTTTTGGTTTCTGTTGCCGGACGAATGTCCCCGAGGGCCTTTTTTTCCGTATTTTTTTTGTGGCTTTGGGTTCCATTGTGGACCATCGCCGAGTTCAGGGGGCAGGGGTATTCTGATGAGCTCGCGTTCAATGAGTTGTTCAATGCGATGAAACTTGTACATGTCCTGCTCATTAATCAGCGTAAGTGCTACTCCTGTAGATTTTGCTCTTGCAGTACGTCCCACACGGTGTACATAATCCTCTGCATCTCCGGGCACATCATAATTTACCACCAGGTGAATATCTTTAATATCAATTCCCCGGCTCAACACATCAGTGGCAACCAGAATGCGCGTTTTTTTGGATTTAAATCTAAGCAGTACATTTTCTCTTTCGTCTTGTTCTAAATCTGAAGAAATTCCTTCTGTACTGGACTCTTTCTTTTTAAGCTGGTTCACTATAGTGTTTACATTCTTTTTTGTTGAAGTAAAAATTAGAATGCTTTCATATTCGGGGTTATCTGCAATTAGACTAATTAGTAAAGGTAGTTTTTGCTTATCATATACCAGGTAGGTTCCTTGCAGCACTCCTTCTGCGGGTTTAGATATTTCTGTATTAACTTCAAGGGGTTTATGCAGAATTTTATTGGCTAATTGTCTTACTTTGCCGGGCATCGTGGCACTAAACATCAGGCTTTGCCTTTTTTCAGGAAGGTGAGATATGATTTTAACGATATCATCGAAAAAGCCAATATCCAGCATTCTATCGGCTTCATCAAGTATGAGGTTTTTTACCTGACTAAAATTTACGTAGCCCAGTTTTAGGTGGGCAAGCAAGCGGCCGGGTGTTGCTACTACAATTCCTGAGCCTTTTGTAAGTGCCTTTTTTTCAAGGTCCCAATCTGTACCATTGCCTCCTCCGTATATTGCTATGGTATCAACATTGGCAAAGTAACCAATTCCCTGGATCTCCTGATCTATTTGTACTGCAAGTTCACGTGTGGGAACTAAAATCAGTGTATGTACTCCTTCTGATTCTAATGCAATGGTTTGATTGATTACAGGTAAAATAAATGCAGCCGTTTTACCTGTTCCGGTTTGGGCGCAGGCTATTAGGTCTTTGCCTTCCAAAATTGGCGGAATGGCTAATTGTTGTATTGGCGAAGCTTCTTCAAAGCCCATGTAAGAAATGGCTTCAAGCAACTGTTCGTTCAACTGGAATGCTTCAAATTTCATTAAGTTCTGTTTTAGCTAAATTGTAGGCAAAAGTAATGAGAATGAGCGAATTTTACACTTTTTAAGCTCTAATTCGTAGTTTATTGTCTGATATCAATCTGTCGGATTATTCTTTTTTAGTTTGTTGAAGGCGCTCTATTATAAGTTCTGGTCTTTTTATCGAAGCTTTAATCCATTTAAACAAGGTTTCTTCGTATTCCTGTTCATTCAATTGCCATGGAATAGATGATTTGTTTAGTTTTTGCCGTAGCTCATTTAATATTATGGCTACTGACACCGATATGTTGAAGCTTTCTGTAAAACCATACATCGGAATTTTCAGGTATTCATCGGCAAGGTCAATGGCCTGGTTGCTTAGCCCACGCATTTCTGTACCGAAAAGTAAGGCTACAGGGCCCTTTTCAAGATCAAAGTCTGGTAGTAATGTATCATTTTGATGGGGCGTGGTAGCCACAACCGTGTAATTTTGCTTTTTTAATGTTGAGATGGCATTGGGTAATGCGTTTTTATTTTTGTAGTGATTTATATTAAGCCACTTTGATGAGCCCATTGCTACTTCGGGGTTTGGGATAAATTCGTTTTGTTGCTCTACCACATGTACTGTTTGAATTCCGAAGCAATCACATGAACGCAAAACCGCACTGGCATTGTGAGATTGATAAATATCTTCTATGGCAACTGTAATATAGTTTGTGCGATTTTGAAGAATTTTTTCGAATAAATGAAAACGCTCTTCAGATATGAATTCTTTAAGTTGTGTAATTAATTGTTTCACTGTTTTTTCTTCTGATTAATACTTGAACAGTGTAAATTTAGTGCAAAAAAAAAGAGTCCAAAATAAAGGGACCCTTTTTCTAAACTTTTAGCAGTATGCTAGCTTACTTCGTCAGCTAAATCGTTACCTGCTTTAAATTTCACAACTTTTTTAGCAGGGATGTTAATTTCTTGGCCTGTTCTTGGATTGCGACCTGTTCTTGCGCTTCTTTCTGCTACTGAGAAAGAACCGAATCCTACTAATTGAATGCGATCACCTGATTTCAGTGAGTCGGTAACTGATTCAACAAAAGCTTCTAGAGCTTTTTTACTGTCATTTTTTGAAAGACCTGATTTAGATGCCATAGCATCTATTAATTGTGCTTTGTTCATAAACCTAAAATTTTTACGTTTAACCAAATTTTATGTACCAGTTCATTGCAAATATAGGCCATTTCTTGTCTTTTGCAAATTTTAACTGGGTTTTTTTGTCTAATTTATAAAAACAGAATGCTATATATTGTCTTAATAATCAATAGTTAATCCTTTGTTTGCGTATAATAGACTGGTTGTCAGCTATTTATCGCTTTTCTTAATTCCTGCTATTTCTTCCAGCATTTCTGTGGTAAGGGATTTGGGCCTTTCAAGTGGATAGCCAAGAGCTCTGTCCCAAATTAAATTGGCTGTAATACCTATAGCTCTTCCTATTCCAAATAGTACTGTGTAAAAGTCATACTCGGTAATGCCATAGTGCCATTGTATTATTCCGCTTTGTGCGTCGACGTTAGGCCATGGGTTTTTGGCTTTACCTTGTTCTTTAAGAATTGGGGGAACAACTTTATAGAGCATGTCCACATATTTGAATAACGGGTCTTCTTTCAGATGTTTAAGGCTAAACTCTCTTTGCAATGCATAACGTGGATCTGTTTTGCGCAATACTGCGTGACCATACCCTGGTATAACCTGACCTGAATTTAATGTGTCCCACACAAATTGTTTCATTTCTTCCTCATTAGGGATTTTTCCTCCCATGCGGTCCATTAATTGTTGTAACCAACGCAGAACTTCCTGGTTGGCTAACCCGTGAAGCGGTCCGGCAAGACCGTTGACCATTGATGCGATGGAAAGATAGACATCACTTAGTGAGCTTCCTACAAGGTGTCCGGTGTGCGCGCTTACATTACCACTTTCATGGTCGCTGTGAATTATAAAATGCATGCGCGAAACATCGTCGTAAGGCTTTTCTTTACCCATCATATGGGCGAAGTTTGCTCCAAAGTCAAGATCGGGATTACTGTGTATTCGCTTACCATCGCGGTAAAGCTTAGCATAAATATATGCACCAATTTCGGGTAGCTTAGCCAGAAGGTTTAATGCATCTTCATACGTAGACTCCCAGTAGTCTTTTTTACTGACCCCTGCATGATACTTTTTAACAAAGAAAGATTCTCTTCCCATAGTAAGTATCGCCGTAGAAAAAATGGACATAGGGTGACTACAGCATGGAAATGAATCTATTACTTCGTATACATAACGTGGTAATATTCTACGTTTTGAAAATTCGTCAAGAACATGCTCCAGCTCTTTTTCATTTGGCATTTCACCTGTAACCAAAAGATAGAAAACGCCTTCAACATAGGGCATTTCGCTTCCGGGTGGTTTGGGAAGTTTTTTGAAAACTTCCTGAAGGGTATACCCCCTGTAGCGAATACCTTCATTCGGATCGAGGTATGAGATATCTGTAGCCAGACATTTCAGGCCGCGCATTCCGCCAAGAATTTTACCAATGGTAACCTTATCTACTTCTACATCTCCATACTCTTTTATAAGGCGCTCAGTTCTTGGTCGCCATGCTTCTATCTTTTCGGCTAGTGTTTCTTTGAACGTTTTCATAGAATATAGTTTATTTATTTTGTTTTCTAATTAAATTTAAGGCAGATCCTGCATGGAACCACTCTATTTGCACCGGACTGTAGGTATGCTTAGCCATGATTTTTTCAGTAGCTCCGTCTTTATGATTAATTTCTACAGTCACATCCTTGCCTGGTGCCAGTTTATCAATATCAAGTACATTAATAGTGTCGTCTTCTTTTATTTTATCATAATCAGCAGTGTTGGCAAAAGTTAACGCAAGAATACCCTGTTTTTTCAGGTTTGTTTCGTGTATGCGAGCAAATGACCTTACTATAACCACCCTAACACCCATGTGCCTGGGCTCCATTGCGGCATGCTCACGGGAAGAGCCTTCGCCATAATTTTCATCTCCAATAATAAACGACTGTACACCCGCTTCTTTATATGCTCTTGCTACACCCGGTGTTTTGTCATACTTACCATTGACCTGGTTTTTGGTGTAATTGGCTTTGTCATGAAATTCATTGACTGCACCCTGCAATAAATTATCAGAAATATTATCAAGGTGGCCGCGGAAACGCAACCAGGGACCGGCCATGGAGATGTGGTCAGTTGTACACTTACCTTTGGCTTTAATTAAAAGCTTTAAATTTTTTATATCTTTTTCATTATTAGCCGGGAAAGGCTCAAGTAATTGAAGTCTGTTTGAATCTTCTTTTACCACAATTTCGACGTCACTACTGTCTTTTGCCGGAGGAATGAAGCCCATCTCTTTTAGATCGAAGCCCTGTTGCGGGAACTCTTCACCTGTTGGAGGATCGAGATATACTTTTTCACCATCTTCATTAATGAGTGGGTCCTTCATTGGATTGAATGTAAGTGTACCACCTATTGTTAGTGCTGTAACCAATTCGGGTGAAGATACAAATCCGTGGGTGTTTGGATTACCATCATTTCTCTTGGCAAAGTTGCGATTAAAAGAGGTCAGAATTGTGTTTTTACGTTCAGGGTCATCGGTATGTCTTTTCCATTGTCCAATACATGGCCCGCATGCATTAGCCAATACAATTCCGCCAATATCTTCAAAATATTTGAGTACCCCGTCTCTTTCGGTCGTATATCGAATCATTTCTGACCCCGGGGTTACCATAAATTCAGTTTTTACTTTGAGTTTTTTCTCTTTTGCTTGTTTTGCAATGGATGCTGCTCTTGTTAAATCTTCATACGATGAGTTGGTACAAGAACCTATTAATCCAACTTCAATATCTAACGGATAATCGTTTTTTGTAGCGTTATCGCCTAGCTTGCTTATAGGGTGGGCAAGGTCTGGTGTAAATGGTCCGTTTACAAGTGGCTCTATTTCGGAGAGATTTATTTCAATAACTTTGTCGAAATATTGGTCAGGATTGTCATAAACTTCCTTATCACCTGTAAGGTTGGCTGTTAGTTGATTGGCTAATTCGGCTACATCCTCCCTACCGGTATTTTGCAAGTAGTCGCTCATTCTGTTGTCATAACCAAATAGTGATGTGGTAGCACCAATTTCAGCACCCATATTACAAATTGTACCCTTACCCGTACAGCTTATAGAATTTGCTCCTTCGCCAAAATATTCCAGTATAAAGCCTGTTCCTCCCTTTGCGGTAAGAATTTCGGCCACTTTTAGAATCACATCTTTTGAAGATGCCCAGCCGCTGAGTTTACCTGTAAGTTTAACACCAATGAGTTTAGGCATTTTTAATTCCCAGGGCATGTCGGCCATAACATCAACGGCGTCGGCTCCGCCTACGCCTATAGCCACCATTCCCAGTCCGCCAGCGTTTACTGTGTGCGAATCCGTGCCAATCATCATGCCGCCGGGGAATGCATAATTTTCTAGTACAACTTGGTGAATAATACCAGCACCGGGTTCCCAAAAACCAATTCCATATTTTTTAGAAACAGACTTTAAAAATTCAAAAACTTCACTGTTTTGGTTCCAGGCTGTTGATAAGTCTTTTTCGGCGCCAACCTGCGCCTGAATAAGATGATCGCAATGCACTGTGGAGGGAACGGCTACTTTATTGCGGCCTGCATTCATAAATTGCAATAGCGCCATTTGCGCTGTAGCATCTTGCATTGCAACCCTGTCAGGGGCAAAGTTTACATAATCTTCCCCACGTTTAAACTCTTTTATTGGCTGGTCTTTATGCAGGTGCGAATAGAGAATTTTTTCCGTAAGGGTTAATGGTCGGTTCAATGTGTTTCTTGCGTCTTTTAGTTTGTCTTCGAATGACGCATATACGTTTTTTATTAAGTCTAAATCAAACAGCATAGATGTATATTTTATTTTGGTTATTTAACAAAATTAGATCTTCATTTGTTGGCAGCGGTCTTGTTATTAAGAAACATTCTATTTAAAATGCTGCACATAAAAATATTTACATAGGTGAATATAATTCATATTACTGATATTTCCAAACCGTAATTATATCCGCTCTCGAAAACCAATTGAGTAAAAAAGCCCGTTTTTTCCCTTATTTATTTGTAAATTGTCTGTAGAAATAAACCAGGTAATTTATGACTAAACCAATATTGTTAATCATTTGGGGTGTTTTTTTATTAGCTAGTTGTAATAATGTAAGTACTTCTTATGAGCCAACACCAAAAGAAAAGGAATGGATTGCAAAGCATGAGTTTACAATAGGTGTTTATCCTTTATATCCTCCATATGCATTTGTAGAGGAGAAACAATCGATAACGGGCTTATTTAAGGAATTGCAGCAGATTATTGACGATGCTACTGGGTTCAGATACAAGCAGGTTTTTTATCCAAACTGGGCCGATTATCTGAAAGCGGCTGAAGCTGGTAATATAGATGTTATTCATCCGATTATTCCTACTACAGAACGGAGGACTTATTTAAGTTTTACAAGTCCGGTAGTTATGGACCCACATGTAATGGTCGTTCCCAAAGACTCGGAAAAGCCACAAAGCCTTGCTGATTTAAAACAGCATAATGAACTAAGAATAGCTGCAGTAAAAGATTATTTTATCACTGATTATTTACTCAATACTTTTGATCAACATAAAATAGTGTATTATGCAGATGATAGAAAATGCATAAAAGCTTTGAATAGAGGAGAAGCAGATGTATTTATGTCTCAAAAATATACTGTTCGGTATTTCCTCAAGGATAATGATAACCTTATAACTATCAGCGATATTCCTGCAAATACAATATTATCTATCGGGGTTCAGAAAGATAAAACTATGCTTTACCAGATTTATTCAAAAGCGATAAACGGAATATCAGAAGATGATTTGGCTAAATTGGTAAACAAATGGTCATACCAGCGCTACCTGCCTTTTTACAGGCAATATAGCTTTTGGTTATATACAGGGCTGTTGGCAGCAGGTTTGGCATTATTACTTCTTTTTTGGAACAAAACCCTTTCACGTGAGGTGAAAAGCAGAACTGAGCAATTACTAGAAGCTAAATTAAAGGCAGAGGAAAGCGACAGGCTTAAGACCGCTTTTGTATCCAATATTTCACATGAAGTGCGTACACCGCTGAATGCTATAAACGGTTACTCCGAATTGTTGGCTCTTGAATTTTCTGACCCGAAAATACAGGATTACAGTAACGATATTTTGGCCAATAGTCACAGGTTAACAAGTGTAATTGAGAGTATGATAATATTTTCGCAGCTTGAGAGCGGAGAGGTTACAGTTAGCAATCAAAAGGTTGATTTGAATGAACTTATGGACTCCGTAGTTATGAAATTCAAAGAAATGGTTCCGGATAAATTAATCAAGATTGATTTTAAAGCAGAATATGCATCAGAAGCTTATCCGCTGCAAACAGACCCGTTTTATTTTCGGAAAATGCTGAGTCTTTTAATTGATAACTCATTTAAGTTTACTGAAGCGGGTGAGGTTGTTATAGGATATAAATTAATTCATAATACACTACAGGTGTTTGTGAGAGATACCGGATCAGGAATTGATCCTGTGCAGTTGCCCAAAATTTTTGATAAGTTTCATAAGTTTTCAATCCATAATGATCGTTTCTACAGCGGTACAGGGGTCGGTCTTACTATTGTCATGGGCCTGGCCCATTTATTGGGTTTTGCAATTAATGTGGAATCTACACCGGGGAATGGCACTACGTTTTACCTAAATAAGATTTAAGAAAAGAGGCTCCAATCTATTGAAACGAAAGAAGCCTCTTTTGTTTTTTTTCTATGCCTGGGCTTTTATCCAATTCACCAGACCTTTCTTTTCAATAACTTCCATTAATTTTTCAGGTAATGGCGGGATATCAAAAGTATTATCTCCCACTGTAACTTTCCCTTTAGCCAGGTTGGCTTCTATCTGATCACCGGGGCTGTATTGTTCAACTATATCTTTGTTTACAATAAGTAATAGTCCCTGGTTGATACACGACCTGTAAAAAATTCTGTTTACAGATTTTACAATCACGGCCTTTACGCCTGCATGAGCCAGTCCGACTGCAGGGTGCTCTCTGGAACTACCACAACCAAAGTTTTCTCCGGCTACAATAATATCTCCTTCCTGTACATTTTTGCCGAAATTTTCATCGAAACCAGCAAAGAGATGTTCCATAATAGCCTCAGGGTCAGAACTCATAATGTTGTAGGTGAGGTTTCCGGCAAACATCTGGTCTGTATTCAGGTTGTCTGCATCGGCATAGTTCCACACACCGTTGATGTGCCTGTTATCGCCGGGTTGTATTTCAATGGTATTGCCTTCAGCTTTTGGATAGGGGAATTTTTCGTTTCCGGGCTTATCACGTGGATCAGTTATTTCTCCATTTAAGGCACTTAGTGCTACAGCAGCAGGGGAAGCAAGATAAATTTCTGCGTTTTTATTACCCATGCGTCCTTTGAAATTTCTATTGGCAGTTGATATCACAGTATAATCGTCGGCTGGTATGCCCTGGCCTGTGCCCAAACAAGGCCCGCAGCTTGCTCCAAGGACGTTGGCACCTGCTTCAATAAAGTCGCTGATCAGGCCTTCTTTTATGGCCTGCAGATATATTTTTTTCGAGGCGGGGGCTATGAGTAATTGCACATCTGCGGGAACTTTTTTGCCACGTAATATGTTTGCTGCAATTCTCAGGTCCTCAATGCGGCCGTTTGTGCAGGTTCCTATCAGTGCTTGCTGTATGGCTTTCCCTTTGACTTCGGCAATAGCCTTTACATTATCCACATGGTGTGGAGCTGCAGTAAGCGGGTATAACTCTGAAAGGTTAATGTGTATTTCGCGGGTATAGCTGGCACCTTCATCGGCCCAAAAACCATTGTTTATTTTTGCACCGATCCACTTTTCGAGCACTTCGTCTGGCGGGAACACTGCATTTTTACCACCCATTTCAGATGCGAGGTTTGCAATGGTCATGCGCTCTGATATATCAAGGGTTTTCACCCCTTCTCCGTGATATTCAATACTCATATAGTTGGCACCTGCAGAACCAATCATTCCTATAATGTAAAGTGAGAGGTCTTTGGCGTAAACCCCTTCGGGTAATTTCCCTGAGAGGTTTATTTTGATTGTTTCTGGCACCCTGAACCATGTTTCTCCGCGTCGCCAAATACCTGCAGCTTCTGTTCTGTCAATACCCGCAGCCAGTGCATTAAATGCTCCTGCTGTACAGGTGTGGCTGTCGCTCCCAACGATAATCATTCCGGGTTTGGCATGGTCGGCCATGATTTGATGGCATATACCATCACCTACATCATGGAATTTATTAACCGATTGTTCTGATGCAAAGTCCCGGATGGTTTGATATTGCGTAGCTAGTTTTGCATTGGTGGGAGGGGCATTATGGTCCAATACCATTAAGAGTTGGTCGGGATTGGCCACCTTTTGTCCACCCATTTTCTCAAAAGTGCCTTTTATACTGGCGCTATTATCGTGTGTCAGTACCAGGTCGGGCTTTTTAAAAACGATGCTACCCACTGGTGCGTCCAGAATTTTTTCTACAAAAGTTTGTTTATTGTTGCTCATAACTTATTGGTTTTCATTAAAACAATCCACCTCTTTGGTATATTTCCATTTGTACTTCGCTAAAGGGTTTAATCTGGGTTTGTTTATTTTTTGTAAGGTTCTCCATCAGCCCTGTTTCGAAGTTTACTTTCACCCTGTCACCGGTTGAAAGGTCCAGTTTTGAAATATCATCATAAGCAAGAATGGGCATTGCAGCATTAATTGCGTTTCGTTCATAAATAGCACCAAATGATTCTGCAATTATGGCTTGTATACCAAGTACTTTAAAGCAGTCTACAGCTTGCTGTCGCGAACTACCGCTACCAAAGTTTTTACCTGTAACCACAATATCACCTGGTTCAGATTGTGAGGCAAATTTTTCGTAACCTTCAAGGTTGTCGAAGGCGTATTGACCCATTTCCTCGGGATCTGTAATAGATAAATACCGGTTATGGAAAATCATGTCAGTATCGATATTGTCTCTTTCAATAAACCAGACCCGGCCTTCAACCACAGTTTTTTTCTCATTTATGGCCTTGTCTTTTTCTGTTTTGCGTTTTGGTGCTGGTGCGTAATTGGTGTCGAAAAGTAAGGGTTCGTCTGGTATATTTTCAGGTGTGGTAATGTAACCAGCCACTGCTGATGCGGCTACTACAGGCGGCGAGGCCAGGTAAACTTCTCCTTTACCCTGTTTTCCCGGGAAGTTTCTGTTACCAGTGCTAATAGTAATTTCTCCGGGGCCATTTTGCCCTACCTGTCCGGCAGCACAGCCTGCACACCCGGCATTTGAGAATAATGCTCCTGCATTTTTAAAGATTTGTAACAGGCCGTCTTCTAAGGCCTGTTCCCAAACTTCATTTGTCGAAGGCACGATTTTAAATACAACACCCGGTGCAACCTGTCGTCCTTTGAGGATAGCTGCAGCAGTTCTCAGGTCTTCGATACGTCCGTTAGTGCAACTGCCAAGAAAAGCAGAGTCTATTTTTATTTTGTCTAATTTGTCGATATTTTGCGTATCATGTGGTGCCCCGGGCAGTGATACTTTTGGTGTGAATTTACTGATATCCAGGCTGATTTCCTGATCATATTCGGCATCTTTGTCTGCAAAAATGGGTTCTATCTTATGTCCTGCACGCTCTTCACTATATTTTAGGATTTGCTCTGAAGGCGGAAACATAAGTGTGATTGCACCCATTTCGGTTCCCATTGAGGCTATTGTAATGCGCTCATCGAGGGTTAGCTCATCAATAGCTTCGCCATAAAATTCCACCGAATATCCAAGTAGGGTGTTGGCCCCAAATTTTTCGAGCAGATTAAGGACAATATCTTTAGCAGTTACCTTTTCAGGGCGTTTGCCTTTAAAAATAAGTTTAATTGATTTTGGAGTTTTAAACCAAATCATACCATTTGCCCAGGCTGCAGCTATATCTTTATCGCCCATGCCCTGACCGAAGGCTCCTACAGCACCCAGTATGTTGGCATGAGAATCGGTAGTAATGGCTGTACGTCCTGAATATACCAAACCTTCGTGAATCATGGTATGGGTTCCGATCCCATTATCGATATCATAAACTTTTATGCCATATTCGCGGGCAAATTGTCTGCAAATTTGCTGGTTAACGGCATATTTCTGGTCCGATCCGGTCGGATTGGTATCAAAAGTAAAGAAGGTTTTATCCGGATCTACAATCGTAAGGTTGTTGTCTCTGATGTTTTTTACAACATTGGCACCACCAAAGTCTCTTGCAGCTCTTACATCAATTTCAATATCTACAATGTCTCCGGGTTTTACATCATATTTGGCAGAATGCGAAGCCAGTATTTTTTCAATTATTGTTTTTCCCATGGTAAGTTTGGTTTTGTTTTGTTTCAAACAAATATAATATTTTAGCCTTGGAAAAGGTAATTCTTTTAATATTTTGGCTAAGGCTATGATTATTATGACATTTTAAACCTGATGCTCTTGCAATAGGGAGTTCACAGAGCATGATCTGTGAAATTAAAATGTGGTATTGATTTAAAAAAAAACGATTTTTTTGATACTAATCAGAGATATTACGGAACAAATGAAACTTTTTGTATGTTTCATTGTTTGAATATAGCATCCAAAAAAAATATAGGTGTTGAATAGTTATTGGGATGCTGCGAGGAATGGTTAGTCACCATTCCTCTTTTTTTTTAGTTCTTATACAACAAAAAAAATAACTTTGCATGCACATTTTGAGCTTATGTGGTTTTATTTTGCTTTAGGTTCAGCTTTGTTATCTGCAATAGCGGCTATTTTTGAAAAGCGGGTGCTTTTTGAAACAGGAGCACTGTCGTTCTCATTTTTACTTGCTTTATTTAATGCCGTTTTTTCTTTGCCTTTTTTGTTCTTTATTGACTTGTCTGCCGTTACGTTGATCACATATTTGTATGTGGCGTTAAAATCTTTATTAGGGAGTATATCCTTCTTGCTGGTTATGTCTGGTATTAAACGTCTTGAATTGAGCAGTGCCCTGCCACTTTTGGTGCTGACACCGGGATTGGTGGCTGTGTTTGCCTGGATATTTTTGGGCGATATATTAACCGGAGCCGAAATATTTGGTATGATTTTGCTATTAGCCGGCACCTATATGTTGCAAACTGGTGGTTTTAGCAATTTGCTTAAGCCGTTGCGTATTACATTTATTAAAAAAGGATACTGGTATATTGTTGGAGCGCTGGCGGTTTTTACATTGACATCACTGCTCGATAAATGGTTGCTTAGTTCTTATAAGTTAAGTCCTGAGGTTTTTCTGCCTCTACAGCATTTTTTTATGGCTCTATTTTTTACGGTTTTTGCCGCTATAGGTAAAGTATTAAGGCAAGCATTACATTTCGATTTAAAAAAAGTGTGGCGATTGGTTCTGTTAGTGGCAGTTGTAACCATTTTATATCGTTATGCACACATATGGGCTGTAAAAACAGGTGCTGTGGCTTTGGCCCTTTCGGTAAAGCGCACGTCAGTTTTTTTTGCAGCACTTATTGGTGGGTATATCTTTAAAGAGGAGCGGTTAATGTTTAAGACTATAGCGATCTCAATAATGGTATTCGGAGCTATTATGGTTATATTGGATTAGTGGCCTAAGAAGTTATAGTTTGAGTTCTCCAATTCCTTCACGAATTATTTCTACACCGCCTGATGAGCAATCAACTACAGTTGAGGGTTTTATATGACCCAGTCCGCCATCAACAACCATATCGACCTGTTTTTCGTATTGCTCATAAATTAATTCCGGATCGGTTGTATATTCGAGTATCTCATCATCGTCTTTTACAGATGTAACAATTACAGCCCTCCCGAGTTCACCTACTATTTGTCGGGTAATATTATTATCGGGAATCCGTATCCCTACTGTCTTTTTGTTTTTCTTGAAGATTTTCGGGATATTATTGTTGGCTTCGAGTATGAAGGTGAAGGGTCCCGGGAGATTCTTTTTCAATAATTTAAAAATTTGATTATTGATAGGTTTACAATAATCTGAAAGTTGACTAAGGTTTTCGCATATAATTGAGAATTCAGCTTCTTTTAGCTTCAGCCCCTTAAGCCGGGCCATTTTCTCTAATGCACGCTCATTTTGAATATCACATGCCAGACTATACACTGAGTCAGTAGGCAATATTACTATTGCCCCTTCTTCAAGTATTTCGGCCACATTTCTTACAAGGCCCTGATCAGTTGCCTCCTGGTAGAGTTTAATATAGTCTGACATGTGCTAAAGCTATCCGTTAAGTTTTTTGTAATCAGCAAGGAATTTTTCTAACCCGGCATCTGTCAATGGGTGTTTTAACAGGCCAAGAATTGCATTCAGCGGACATGTAGCGACATCAGCACCGGCTTCAACACATTGTATAATGTGCATGGTGTGCCTGATAGATGCTGCCAGCACTTCAGTTTCAAATCCATAATAGTTGTACATGTCGGCTATTTGCCTGATTAGCTCTACTCCATCGGTAGAAATATCGTCAAGACGGCCAATGAAAGGTGATACGTAGGTTGCACCAGCTTTTGCAGCAAGTAATGCCTGGCCGGGTGAAAATACCAATGTGCAGTTTGTGCGTATTCCTTTGTCGGCGAAATATTTAATGGCTTTTATTCCATCTTTGATCATCGGAACCTTAACTACGATTTGCTCATGAAGTGCAGCTAAAGCTTCTCCTTCTTTAACAATGCCGTCAAAATCAGTAGCAATTACTTCAGCGCTAACGTCGCCATCAACAATGTCGCAAATGGTTTTATAATGGTTCTTGATATTGTCTTCGCCTTTGATGCCCTCTTTGGCCATTAAAGAAGGATTTGTTGTTACACCGTCCAGCACACCAAGGTCCTGGGCTTCGCGAATTTGATCAAGATTTGCAGTGTCAATAAAAAATTTCATGTTGTAACGTTTTTGTGTTGAAAAATTTATATAAAGCTAATGTGTCGGGCAAAAATATAATTTAATTAGGAATAAAAGACAATACTTATGCCAAAATAATAGCGCATAAAGTATGAAGCTCTTATGGGCGCTTACTTTTATAAGTATCAAACCAATACTCAAAAGCACAATTTTGGATTTTTATGTAGTTTTTGGTTGATTTTGTAAAAATTATTCTATCTTTGCGGTCTGTAAAATATGAAATTAAATAAGGTTAAGAGCGATATGAATTTGACAGTAGAAAAGAAAAGAGAGCTTTTCAAAAAGTTCGGTAAGGATGAGAACGACTCTGGCGCTACAGAAGCCCAAATTGCGCTTTTTACAGAACGTATTAGTCATCTTACGCAACATTTGAAAACAAACCGTAAGGATTTTGGTACGCAGCGTGCGCTACTTGCTATGGTAGGGAAGCGTCGTAGTTTGCTTGATTACCTTAAGAAGAAAGATATTGAGAAATATCGTTCCTTAATTAAAGAACTCAAGATTCGCAAGTAATAAAAAAGGCAATGGAAATTGCCTTTTTTTGTATATAATTACCAAATTAACAATTTTTATATGAACATTATTCAAAAAACAATTCCCCTGGCAGACGGCAGAGAAATTACGCTCGAAACAGGGAAGTTGGCCAAGCAAGCTGATGGCTCAGTTGTTTTGCGCTTAGGTGATACTATGTTGCTCGCAACAGTTGTTTCAGCTCAAGAGGCCAAAGAAGACGTGGATTTTATGCCACTCTCAGTAGAATACAAAGAAAAATTTGCAGCAGCAGGTCGTTTCCCAGGCGGGTTTTTACGTCGCGAGGGACGTCCGGGAGATAATGAAATACTTATTGCCCGTCTCGTAGACCGGGCGCTGAGACCATTGTTTCCTGATGATTATCATGCTGATACTTTTGTAACAATTGAGTTGATCAGTGCTGAAGCAGGAGTAATGCCAGATGCATTGGCCGGATTGGCAGCATCAGCAGCATTAGCCGTTTCAGATGTACCCTTTCACGGCCCTATTTCAGAGTGCCGCGTAGCCCGCATTGATGGGCAGCTTAAGGTTAATCCTACTTCCGAAGAGGTTGAAAATGCCGATATTGACCTCCTTGTAGGCGCAACCATAGACAATATCCTGATGGTTGAAGGCGAAATGGATGAGGTTAGTGAAGAAGAGATGATTGAAGCAATTGGTTTTGCTCACGAAGAAATTAAGAAGCAATGCCAGGTGCAAATTGAATTGGCTGAAGAATTAGGTACAACTGAAAAACGCACCTATTCGCACGAGGAAAACGACGAAGACCTTGAGAAAAAAGTCTGGGAAGAAACTTATGATAAAGTGTATGCTGTTGCACAAAAGGCAATGGCCGATAAGCAGGAGCGTTCGGAAGCTTTTGCTGCAGTGAAAGATGAATTTCTTGAGCAGTTTACAGAAGAAGATGAAGTTAATGAATCACTTATAGGCCGATACTTTCACGATGTAGAGAAAAAAGCTGTACGTAATCTCATTCTTGATGAGAAAATTCGCCTCGATGGCCGCAAAACAGATGAAATTCGACCCATTTGGAGTGAGGTAGATTATTTACCAACAGCTCACGGATCAGCCATCTTTACAAGGGGTGAAACTCAGTCTTTAACCACAGTTACGCTGGGAACCAAACTCGACGATAAAATAATTGATGAGGTGATGCGTCAGGGAAAAGATAAATTCTTGTTGCATTACAACTTTCCACCATATTCAACAGGTGACGCACGTCCGGCAAGAGGTGTTAGTCGTCGTGAAGTAGGTCACGGAAACCTTGCTCACAGAGCATTGAAACGTATGTTGCCCAATGACAATTTTCCGTATGCTGTTCGCGTAGTATCTGACATTCTAGAGTCAAATGGTTCGTCATCGATGGCTACCGTATGCGCTGGAACTTTGGCACTTATGGATGCTGGAATTCAGATTCGTAAGCCTGTGTCAGGTATTGCCATGGGACTAATTACAGATTCAGATGACCGTTGGGCTGTGCTTAGCGATATTCTGGGTGATGAGGATCATCTTGGCGACATGGACTTTAAAGTTGCAGGTACGCGTGATGGTATTTTGGCCACTCAAATGGATATTAAAGTCGACGGACTATCATTTGACGTGCTTAAAAAAGCGCTTGAACAGGCCAAAGCAGGTCGTCTGCATATACTTGATCGTATGGCAGAAACTATTGAAGAGCCGCGCAAAGCACTTAAACCACATGCACCGCATATTGAGCAAATGGTTATCCCAACCGAATCTATTGGTGCATTAATTGGCCCCGGAGGAAAAATTGTTCAGGAAATACAAAAGCAAACTAATACCACCATAGTTATCGAAGAGCGCGACGATAGCGGGTACGTTGAAGTGGTTGCTTCCGATCTTGAGGCCATCAATAATGCTATTGAAAGCATAAAAGAGGCCATCGGTATTCTTGAAGTTGGTGCTACTTACAAAGGAAAAGTGAAATCTATTCAAACCTATGGTGCTTTTGTAGAGATTACGCCGAATAAAGATGGGTTGCTTCATATTTCTGAAATCGACTGGAATCGCATTCGTAAAGTAGAGGATGTACTCGAAGTTGGTCAGGAAATCGAAGTAAAACTGTTAAATATTGACGACAATGGTAAGTTAAAGCTTTCGCGCAAAGCATTACTTCCAAAGCCTAATAAAAGCTAAAACCTTATATAGTTTATAAAGTGGCCGTCCATTAAATTTTGGACGGCCTTTTTTTGTTACTTACAATGCATTCATTTATTTTTGGTGCAAACAAGTTGATTGAATGCAGGATATTATTCGCAATAATCCGTTTCTGCGGTTGCTTATACCTTTCCTTGCAGGCATATTGCTGGGATTTTGCTTTAACTCATCCTTTGATGAGGTTACTACTTCTATCATTTACGTTCTGACGGGCATCTGGGGGTTTACATTATTGTTTGCAATAAACAGATTTATCTGGCTACAGGATCTGCTTATAATCTCGATATTCTTTTTATTTGGAGTTAGCCGCACTGCAGATACATATGTTGAGCCGCAACAATATAAAGATGAGGTGGTTTTTTCAGCTCAAATTTCTGATTACCCCGACAGTACAAAAAATAGTCTCAAATTAGAACTGGATTTGGGCTGGCAAATTACGGATTCAGGAAAACAAAAGATGAGGGGCAATGCATTTGTTTACCTTTCCAGGGAGGATTCAATGAGCCTCGATTTAGGCGATTACCTTTTATTGAAAGCTAAACCAGAT
Source organism: Salinivirga sp. (assembly GCF_055145285.1). Taxonomy (NCBI): domain Bacteria; kingdom Pseudomonadati; phylum Bacteroidota; class Bacteroidia; order Bacteroidales; family Salinivirgaceae; genus Salinivirga; species Salinivirga sp. The sequence continues at coordinate 33,902 of NZ_JBSRDC010000059.1, forward strand.
TTAATTGCCAATCAGGGAAATCCTGGAGAGTTTGATTTCAGTAGCTGGGCTGCATCAAAAGGTTTTTTTTATCAGTTTTATGTGAATGATGAGAACTGGGTCAGGCTCAATAAAACCCCGGAATTTAATCTATCAATATATCTAAAAAAGCTTCGCCGGCAAATCTTTAATTATTATCGTAAGTCTGGCATAAGCGACAAACAACTGGCAGTTTTTTCGGCACTTACCCTCGGCGATAAATCTATGCTCGAACATGATTTGCGGCAAGGCTATGTGGCAGCAGGATTAATGCATGTGTTGGCTGTTAGTGGTTTACATGTCGGTATTATTTATCTTGTGATTTCGCATTTATTAAAACCACTTTCAAAAACCCAATGGGGCAAAATACTTCGGTTTATAATTTCAGTATCTGTGCTGTGGGGTTATGCAATGTTTACAGGTATGTCTCCCTCTGTTTCACGAGCTGCTACAATGTTTACAGTATTTGTAATCGGAGACTTGCTGGGTAGGCGCTATGCAATTTATAATTCCATTGCGCTTGCTGCATTTATTCTACTTTTTAATAATCCTATATTAATTGCCAGTGTAGGTTTTCAAATGTCTTTTCTTGCCGTTATTGGAATTGTAGGGTTTTACCCAATTGTTTACCGGTGGATTTACATTCCCTGGAAACCGCTCGACAAAATTTGGCAACTTATGGCAGTTTCTATTGCTGCCCAAATCATAACCACACCGCTTAGCTTATATTATTTTCATCAATTTCCACTGCTATTTTTATTGTCGAATTTATTAATGGTTCCATTGGCTACCTTATTAATGTATTTGTTCGTATTGCTACTGGTCTTTATGCCATTCCCTTTTATCGCTTTAAAAATAGGGCAGGTGGTAGATTTTTTTGCTTCATTAATGAATGCTTTTACGGGCTGGATAAAAGATTTAGGCTGGTCTACATTAAGCTCTGTGTACATATCTGATATACAGCTAGTATTACTTTATTTGTTAGTAGCTGTTAGTACATATTGGGGCATTAGAACCAATTATATGAATCTTAAGAAAGTTTTTATCGTATTGTTTTTATTTGTAATAACAGTTTTTTGGCAAAATTTCATACGAATAAATAATCATTCTTTTATAGTGTTTAATACTTTTGGAGAGCCATTAACCATGCAAATTAGCGGGCAAAACTACCAACTTTATAATCCTGATAGTATTGAAAACATAACCTGGTTCACCGATCCGCTTAAAGTAAAATTTGGACTTAATCATAGTGAAACCCGAAATGCTGAATTAGTCAATGGTTCGCCTTATGTTGTATGGGGTAAAATGCCAAATAGAGCCATTTTTTTCGATGCCGACCTCTATCCGGAGCATGAGAAAATTAAATGTAAATGGTTGGTCTTATCTTCTGGCAGTCCATTCAAATTATTGCCATTGCTTGAAAAAATCGAGGCCGTTAAAGTAATAGCTGATGCTTCTGTTTCACAATTTAAGGTAGAAAAGTGGCAGGAGCAACTCAAAGATTCTAATATTGATTTTCATAATGTTAAAAGTGACGGAGCGTTTGTCGCAAAATGGTGAAGGGCTTTTCATTGTTGATATAAAGCATTAAATTCAATGGCATTATTGTTTTCTAATTGAAATGAATTGTTTAATATTGCCCTGTTGTGGCTATTAAATTTTTGATTGCCTAATTAATTGAATACGATGAAGATAATAATTGCAGGTGTTGGTGAAGTAGGGATGTATCTGGCCAAAATGTTGGCAACAGAACACCATCAGATTGTGGTATTAGATACCCAGGAGGATAGACTGGAGGATGTTAGTACACATTTCGATGTGCTTACAGTGCAGGGTTCTGCGACATCTTTTGAGAAGTTAAAGGAGGCAGGCGTGAAGAATGCCGACCTTTTTGTGGCAGTTACACATGAGTTAGAGGTGAATATTACTGCATGTATTTTGAGTAAAAAATTAGGTGCGAAACGTACCATTGCACGCATCGATAATCGTGAATACCTGCTTCCAATAAATAAAGCTCAGTTTATAGCACTTGGAATTGATTCGCTAGTATATCCGCAGATGCTTGCTGCCAGAGAGATTGTAAATCTTTTGAGTCAGACGGGAACATCAGAGGTCTTTAATTTTTCAGGTGGTTCGTTGTCGCTTTTTGTGTTGAAGCTCGATGAAAATGCGCCAGTAATAAATAAAACTTTACAAGAGGCTGCGACGATTGATAATGAACTTATTTATCGTGCAGTTGCAATTTCGAGAGACGGCCAAACAATTATACCACGTGGTAATGATGTTTTTTTGCCTAATGATATTGTGTATGTAATTACCAATCAGAAAGGCGTCTCTAAAATGATGAAGTATTCGGGTCAGAAGAAACTTGATACGCATAACATTATGATTTTGGGTGGTAGCCGTATAGGTCGGAGAACAGCCATTACATTGCAAGAGTCGAGTAATGTTAAACTTATTGAGTTTGACAAGGAGAAATGCTTTCAGCTGGCCGATGAACTGCCTCGCGCCATGATAATTAATGGTGATGGTCGTAATATAGATCTGTTACGCGAAGAAGGGGTCGATAAGATGGATGTGTTTGTGGCTGTCACTGGAGATTCGGAAACCAATATTCTGACTTGCATACAGGCTAAACGGCTTGGTGTTCAGAAAACAATTGCGGCGGCAGAAAATACAGATTATATTAATTTGGCTGAAAACCTGGGCATCGATGCCATGATTAATAAAAAGCTAATATCGGCAAGTTACATTATGCGTTTTACAGTAAACGCTGATGTCCCCTCATTTGTATGCCTTACGGGCTCAGATGCTGAGGTGCTTGAATTTGTAGTGCGCCCGGGTGCCAAAATTACCAAGGCAAGTTTAAAGGAGGTGAATTTTCCAAAAGAAGCAATTATTGGCGGCGTAATTCGCGACAAAAAAGGTTTTATCGCACGCGGTAATACCCATATCATGGCCAATGACCGTGTTGTTGTGTTTGCACTGCCATCAATTATTCATCGGATAGAACGCTTTTTTAACTAGTTCATGCTTAATCGTAAGATCATTTTATTCATTCTCGGCATTTTGCTTCTAATCGAAGCTTTTTTTCTATTTGTTTCAGGGCTTGTTTCAATTGGGTTTGAGGGTACCGACGCCCCGGCATTTTTTATTTCGGGCGGGATTGCTTTTTTAGTTGGAGGTTTTTCATTCTATTACAATAGAAAAGCCAATAAAGAACTTGGTAAACGTGAAGGATTTCTAATTGTTAGCCTTGTTTGGGTTGTTTTCTCACTGTTTGGTTCATTACCGTTTATAATTAGCGGCGAAATACTTTCTTTTACCGATGCATTTTTTGAAACCATATCCGGGTTTACCACAACAGGAGCTTCAATTTTGAATGATATTGAATCCATGCCTCACGGATTGTTGTTTTGGAGAAGTCTCACACAATGGCTAGGTGGTATGGGGATTATTGTGCTTAGCCTTTCCATTTTGCCTTTTTTAGGAATAGGCGGGATGCAGTTGTTTAGTGCTGAAGTGCCCGGACTTACACCAGATAAGTTACACCCCAAAGTAAAGGAAACTGCTAAACGCCTATGGGTAATTTATTCACTTTTTACGCTTGCCGAGTTTTTATTATTGCTGGGTGGTGGAATGGGTTGGTTCGACGCACTTAATCATAGTTTTACCACAATGGCAACAGGTGGTTATTCTACAAAACAGGCCAGTATAGCCTATTTTAACTCTCCCTACATCCATTATGTGATAGCCATATTCATGTTTATTGCCGGTACAAACTTTACTTTATCATATTTTGCATTACATGGTAAGTTGAGCAAAGTCTGGAAAAACGAAGAGTTTAGATATTACTTGGGATTTGTACTTGCCTTTACCATATTGGTTACGTTAGGCCTTTATTACATTATGGATTCGTTGACACTCGAAAAATCTTTCCGTGATGCCTTGTTTCAGGTTGTCTCTATCGTAACTACAACCGGTTTTGCAACGGCTGATTATGCTGTATGGGGGCAGTTCTTGTTGTTTGTGATATTTGCATTAATGTTTTTTGGTGGCTCTGCCGGGTCAACAGGAGGTGGAATAAAAATAGTAAGAATTGTAGTGGTGATTAAAAACAGTTACTACGAGGTCAAACGCCTATTGCATCCCAAAGCCGTCTTACCTGTAAGGCTCAATAGAAAAGTTATGTCGGAAAAGGTAGTTATGAATGTGCTAGCATTCATTGTTTTTTATTTTGTCATTTTTGTGTTAGGTGTGGGCATAATGTCTTCCATTGGACTCGATTTTAAAACAGCTATGGGGGCGGTTGCAGCCTCACTTGGAAATATCGGGCCGGGTATTGGTGGTGTAGGGCCCACAGAAAACTTTGCCTTTATTCCTGATGCGGGTAAATGGTTTCTTGCTTTTTTAATGCTTTTAGGCCGCCTGGAACTTTTTACAGTTTTGGCAATATTGACACCTGTATTTTGGCGTAGTTAGTTTAAAGTATTTCAGTTAGTTCTTTTAGGGAGTAAATTGCTGGCCTTGAATTGAAAAGTGAATCGCGTCTGCCGGGGTTAAACCAAATATAATTCATGCCTGCTTTACTGGCGCCCAGAATATCAGTTTTTTCATCATCTCCAATCATTAAACTCTTTTCAGAATTTGTATCTGCTGTTTGTAGCGCATATTCAAATATTCTAACATCTGGCTTTTGAAAACCGACATCTTCTGAGGTTATAAGGTGATTAAAATATTGACCTATATTGCAATTTCTCAGCTTTCCGGTTTGCACCTCTTTAAAACCATTAGTTATGATGTGTAACTCGTATTTTTTATTCAAATAGCTGAGGGTTTCATGCGTATGTGGAAATAAATGTGTTTTTTGAGCACTTAGTTCCAGGTATAGTTGACCTGCAGCTTTCCCTTGCTGTTGGCTATCGAAACCAAGTGTCTTGAAAGTTTTGTAAAAGCGCTCGGTGGTAAGTTTTTCTTTTGTAATAAGGCCATTCCGGTATTTCTCCCAAAGCTGCTCATTTATTTTTTTATATGTAATGTGGAAGTTTTCCAGTGTAATATCACGGCTTTTGAGGTTGAAATGTGTGTGGATGTCTGCAATAGCCTCTTTAGCATTAGTTTCAAAGTCCCAAATGGTTCTGTCAAGGTCAAAAAACAGGTGCTGGTATGATCGATTCATAGCGCGTTTTTTCAAATTTGTAGTGCGTGGAATGCAAATTACGTGCAAATTTAAAAGAAAGAGGGGCATTTGTAACCAGCAAATGCCCCGGAATTTGAAATAAACCAACTAAAAACCAGACAATAATATGGTATAAGGATAGATTACCATAATGAATTTGTCTGGTTCAAATATATGTAAAAACCTATGACTATTTTGAGCGGATGTATTATCGGTTTTGTTAGATGTATAAACGGTTTTACTTTTTTAATATTCGGTATATTTTACCTTTTATAACAATGGTGCAGGTAGGTTTTGTGCTTGCACCACTGGTTCGGATTTATTGTGCGAGGAATACATTTATTGCTTCAAAGAATTCATTTATCTTTCTTCTGGAGATGTAAGCCAGGTTGTTGTCTACCATTTCTATGTAATTCTGGTTTTTGTATACCTTTTTTATATGTTTAAAGTTAATGAGGTGAGATTTGTGACAACGGAAAAAACTTGGTGTGGTCAACAGTTCTTCATATTCTTTAATTGAACGCGAAACAACTATAGGTTTATTATTTAGTGTGTATACCTTGGTGTAATTTCCTTCGGCTTCGAACTGAATTATATCATCGGTGTACACAATTTCAATAGAGTCCAGGGTACTTAATGCTATTCTTTGAGGTTTTTCATTTTCGATACTTTCCTGCAATATGCTAAGTTTGTCCGGATTGTTCTGGGCTTTTGAGCTATCAATGCGCTCAATTGCGTTTGAGAGCGTGTTGATATCTACCGGTTTAAGAATATAGTCTACTGCAGCGTATTTAAAAGCTTTTATTGCATATTGATTAAATGCAGTTATGAAAATAATGTCAAAATTTATATTGTCAATTCGGTCTAATAAATCAAAACCTGATCCATTGGGCATTTCAATATCAAGAAATACTACATCTGGATTGATATTGGATATTGTGCGGTGGGCATCGTCAATATTTGATGCTTTCCCTGCAACAATAATATCTTGTTTGCAGTTGTTTAGCAATATTTCAAGGGAATCAATTGCAGCTATTTCGTCGTCTACAATAACAGCTTTTAGCATAATTTATTTATAGTTTATCGGGAAACTCAATATAACTTTGGTTCCGATTGCATTTCCTTCGTGATTAATCATGTCCTCCTTCTGGACGGTTATTTTGCGACTTTTTAACTTATTATAAAGATCTATACGCTGTTCAGCAATATGTGTTCCATTTTTAACATTTATTTTTCCTTTTTGTGTATGTTGTTCAAAAACATCTGGTCTGCCAATACCATCGTCTATTATGGTACATTGAATAGAGCTTTTGACATACCTAATATTTAGCAGTATATTGCCCTTCCCCGGCTTATTTATTATACCTTCTCTCAGTGCACTCTCAACAAAGGGTTGCAAAATAAAGGGAGGTAACATCAAGCGGTTTTTATCAATGTCGGGTGCCAGGTTAATCGAATAAGTAAATCTGTCTTTAAATCTTAATAATTCAAGATCGAGATATACTTCTAACGTTTCAAGCTCTTCTGCCAGGGGAATTAATGCTTCTTTTGAATTATCCAGAATGTTTCTGATCAAAACAGAAAATTTCGTCAGATAACGACTGGAGTCCATGGCTTTATTTTGCAAAATAAAATGATTTATTGAGGTAAGGGAATTGAATATAAAATGCGGATTCATCTGCTGTTGAAGCACAGTTTGCATCTGAGCTATTTGTGCAGCTTCAAGTGTATTTTTTTTGTTTATAGTTTTTATTCTATGTCGCAAAAACAACAGTATTAGCCCAAAAAACACTATAAGTGATCCAATTTGAAAAGCTAAGGTTTGGTGTAGTTGCTTTTCTTTTTTTATGATCACATGGTAAATTTGTTCGCTTTCTTTAAATGTGGGATCGAATGATAACTGCAGGTGCGATATCCCACCACTCAATTTACTTATTGCCAGGTAATTTTCTGATAGAGCATATATTGTTGTATCGTTGTGTAGTTTGTAATATAGTTTCGGCTCTGTGCTATTTGTGAAATTAAGTTTATTTATCTCAATATTAAGGTTTTCAGTATTTTTGTCAACATCAAAAAAGAATTCGCGCTGTTTGTGCTTGGTTAAATACGGGGAATTTAGTTGAAGCCTGTACTGCTGTTGTCTCTTAATTTTATCGAAGGGTACAACCAACAGTCCATTTTTATGTAATGCATAAAGCTTATTATTATAAATAATCGTTTTTTTGATGTTTAATCCTGCAGTTTCATTTATTAAATCGCAGTTTAACCATGTTTTTTCATTTGGGATGGAACAAAGCAAGGCCCCTTCTGAATTGCTAATTAGAATAATGCTGTCATGTTTTTCTATTGAATTTATCGCCTTCGGTCTTATTTTATAAATACTTTTTTCGTCTTTTTCATTTATTATTGATAATTTATTTTGCGTATCCCTTAAAAACAAAGTTTTATTACTCTGTCCCAGGGAAACCACTCGCTGATTGCTTATTTTATGGCATTTGCCCCCATTGTTTAATTCCCAAATGCCATTGTCATTGGTTATAATGATATTTCCACGGTGGTTCGAAATGTTTGTAAAATGCTTTTTGGGTAAGCATTTTTTCTTCCACCTGGCAGAGTCAATGCTATAAACATTCAGACCGTTAGTTCCGATGGTAAATATTTGATTTTCGAGAACTGTATATTTATTAATATGATCATGCTTAAGACTCGCTTTCTGCAATAATTTAAGTTTATTATTTTCCATTAAAAGCAAATGGATTTTTCTTTCTCCCAGCACTAATAATTTGTTGGAATCTATAAAATGAAGCCGATTAACCGGGAAAGGTATCTTCCCAATTTGCTTTATTTTACTATCTTCTAAGGCGTAGAGTGCCCCGTTTTTTTCAGATAACACAACTTTACTTTTGTATGTGGCAATGTCTGAAAAAGGATACTGGTAGTGATCCGATTCTATGTTTTGAATGTAGAAGAGGTCTCCATTGTCGCTGCCTGCCCAGATTCCATTTTTCCTGTCTGCAAAAAGTTTCGTAATTGTATGGTTGTTTAATATTGTATCTGGTTTATGTTCAGGTCTTTGAATAATGAGCCCAATTCCAGAAATACTTTTCAGTACAGTACCTTCTACTTGTATCATTTCAAGTATGATGTTGGGACTGAAGCTGTATTTAATTTCTTCACTATTTGCTGTAATGGTTAAGTTACCAAAACTTATTGTGGCCTGGTTGCCATTACTGAAAAGCATGATATTGCCTTTCTTAAACCGTTTATCATTGTATAAATCAACCAGATTGAGTTGCAGGAACAAGGCAACTTTTTGCTGCCATTGTGATTTTAAGTTTTTAACAAGATCAAAAGCAATGGAAAGATAATTAACGGTGTCTTTTGTAACTAAAGAATCATTAGAAAAGGTATATTCTTCCAATCCGTAAGTATAAAAGCTCAGCGTCGTATCTGTCTCCTTGAAGCTGCTTTGAATAGGTGTTCCGTTGGATGTTTCCGAATATTGTCCTTTATTTAAGCATTTGATTTTTGTGTTTTTTATTTGCCACGCTCTTCCATTTGTTGCTGTTACCCACAAACTACTATCGAGCTTACTTACATAAAGGGCTGCAATATTGGAGTATTCGAGTGTAGTGCTTCGTCCGTAAAGCTTGTGTTTTTGGCCGTCGAATTGATACAGTCCTTTTGAAGTGGCTAACCAAACAAAACCCTTATAATCTTGTGCAATGTCATTGATCTTGACCTGCGGAAGCGCTTCAATATTATCGAAATTAATAACGCGAGGAGGTTGGCCCGGCAAAAGATATGCGGCAATAAGAAAAATTAATGTTATGAGTAAATTACGTATTTGCACCTTCAATAATTATAACAAACTCACCTTTAGGGGGTTTGTTTTTAAAGTGTTCAATTAATTCGATTAAATTTCCTCTTTTTGTTTCTTCATATATTTTCGATATTTCCCTGCTAACAGAAGCTTTCCGACCCTGTCCAAAAAATTCCGATAATTGTTCCAGTGTTTTTACTATACGATAGGGAGATTCATACAATACAATGGTTTGATCCAACTCTTTCAGGTAATTAAGTCTTTTTTGACGACCTTTTTTGTGCGGCAGAAATCCTTCAAAATAGAATTTGTCGCATGGCAGTCCGGAGTTTACGAGTGCAGGCACAAAGGCGGTTGCACCGGGTAGCGTAAGTACCTGGATACCTTCTTTCAGGCATTCCCTGATAAGTAAAAAGCCGGGATCGCTAATGCCCGGAGTCCCTGCATCGGTAACTAAAGCAACATTTTTTGCCTGTGCAAGCTCCACAAATTTCTGAAGCTGCTTGTGTTCATTAAATTTATGATATGCAATTAACTCGTCATAAGTTATTTCGTAGTGTTCAAGAAGGTTTTTTGTTTTTCGGGTATCTTCTGCCAGAATCACCTCAGCAGCTTTAAGCACGTTTATTGCGCGAAAAGTCATATCTTCCAGGTTGCCAATAGGTGTGGGAACAATGTTTAACATAGGCTATTTAAGGTATCTGCGATAAATGAATTCTATGAATGATTTAAAACTTTCTTTATCCTGATTAAAATCAAAATTGTTTTCAAGAAATATCAATGCACTTTCCAGGTCATCCATTGTATTTAATTTACTAATGGTATCCCGGTATAAATCAGCGTTACCCTCGAAAAGATCATTGATAAACCATATTTTATCGTTGAGCTTAATGGCTTTGGTTAAATCTTCAATGGGGTGCTGTTGCAACTTAGAGGCAAGGTCCTTCTGGTCAAAGTGCATTGCAATTTTTTCGTTTATTGAGTTTTTCACACCCGTATATTTATCTGCAATGGTTTTTTTGGGCTCATCTGATTCAGTAGCTGTATCTGCATACTCTATTTCATCCTGTATTTTTTTTTCTATTTCTTCATTTAAATCTGTGGGCTCTTCTTCAGGTACAGGGTCAGTGTTTTGATCAGGTTCTTCCGGTTTTTCTTCGGGTGCAGCTTCAATATCCAGATTTTCACTGGTTGGTTCTTGCTGCTCTGCAGGTTCAGTAGGCTGCGTTTTTTTAGTAGTTGGTTCCGTTTTTTTTGAGCTGACTTGAGGCTCACTAACTGACGTTTCTTTAATCTTTTCGGTTTGCCCTTCTTTTGCTTTTGGGAGCGTATCTGTAAGCCCATTCTCCAGCATATCAAACTCCTCAGAGATCGATCTTATTCGTGAATGAATAAGCTTTATATCCATTTCGGTCAAAGTTTTACCAGGCTTTAAATCTCCCAGTATTTCAGTCAACTCATACACATCATTTTTTATGTAACGCAAAAGGCTCTTAAAATTCATCAATATGATCTAATTTGATTATTTATATTAACATGCAAATTTATTGGAAATATTCCAATTATACAGAAGTTACTTCTTTTTTCAATGCTTTTTTAAATATCCCCCTGTCTTCTGTCAATAAAATTATAATTTTGTTTAGTACAAACGACTTTTTTTGACATATATTTAATATTTATAATTGAATGATTTTTAAGGAATAAATTAAATGTTGAGACATTCCGAAATAATAGAGACCCATCGGTCGGGTTGGGTGGAGGTAATAGTTGGTTCTATGTTTAGTGGTAAAACAGAAGAGCTTATCAGAAGACTCAAGCGCGCACAAATTGCAAAGTTAAAGGTCGAGATATTTAAGCCCAAAATCGATGTGCGGTATTCAGACAGCGATGTTGTTTCACATGATTCCACTGCTATACGTTCAACACCTGTTGATGCTGCAGAAAATTTACTAATGCTTGCCTCTGGTAACAATGTGGTTGGAATTGATGAAGCACAATTTTTTGATTCAAACCTGGTAAGAGTTTGTAATCAGTTGGCAAATCAGGGCGTGCGTGTTATAGTGGCGGGTTTGGATATGGATTTTCAGGGCAATCCTTTTGGACCAATGCCTCAGTTACTGGCTATGGCTGAATATGTATCGAAAGTGCACGCCATCTGTGTAAAATGCGGAGGATTGGCCCAGTTTTCTCACCGCGTGGTAAAAAATCAGGACTTAGTGGTTTTGGGCGAAAAAGACGAATATGAGCCACTTTGCCGCAATTGCTATTTAGAAGTCACAAAGCAGAAATAGTGCATATTTTAATTGTATGATATGTTGAATCTAAAGAAAGTAGCAGAAATATCGCAAGGTGAATGCTTGGGGTCGTGTAGCGGTCAGGTAAAATATTTGCTAACCGACAGCAGAAAGCTCACCCTGCCAGAACAGGTATTGTTTTTTGCTATCCCCGGCAAGTATCACAATGGCCATGCATACATCCCTACTTTAATTAAAAAAGGTGTCAGCCAATTTGTAGTTTCAGAATTGCCCGAAAAGCAATGGCTTGAAAAGGCAGATTTCGTCAAGGTCCATGATGTGATTAGTGCCTTGCAGTTGGTTGCTGCATGGTGGAGGTCGCATTTTAGTTTACCGGTTATTGGAGTAACCGGAAGCAACGGTAAAACAATTGTTAAAGAGTGGATTGCCCAGAGCCTGGGAGACACCGTAAGGATGACCAGGACCCCTGGTAGCTATAATTCACAAATTGGTGTTCCGCTCTCTGTTTGGATGCTCAGCGATGCCGCCGAATTCGGCCTTTTTGAAGCGGGTATTTCTTTTCCGGGCGAAATGGAAAAATTACAGACTATTATAAAGCCTACAATTGGTCTGTTTACCAATCTTGGTGATGCTCATCAGGAAAACTTCAGTTCATTTACTCAAAAACTTGAGGAAAAATTAAGGCTATTCAAAAATGCTGATGTGGTAATCTATCGCAATGAAGGCGATTGGGTAATTGAGAAAATTGAAGCTTATTGCACTGAGAGGAAAAAGTTTACCTGGTCTTTTAAAGAAGAGGCCGATGTACAGGCGCAACTCGATGATGCTGTGTTAAAAGTTCAATATGCAAATCAAAAACTAAGCCTTTCAATACCATTTAGCGATAAAGCATCAGTAGAGAACTTAATGCATACCATTACACTATTGTACTATTTAGGATATGATTCAGATTTTATTTACAAGGCAGTAGCCAAAATCAGAGCTGTTCCTATGCGTTTGGAGCAAAAATCGGGAAAGGCACATAATACTATTATCAACGATAGTTATAACTCCGATTTGGGGTCGCTTTCTAATGCACTTGATTTTCTTGAACAGCAAAAACAGCATCCACGAAAGGTTTTAGTGCTATCAGATATTTTTCAGAGTGGGTATGCAAAAGAAAACCTGTACAAAGAAGTATCAGTGCTAGTTAATGCTCATAAGCCTGATTTAATGCTGGGAGTCGGGAAAGACCTGATGCAATACAGAGAGCTTTTCCATCTCGATAGCCATTTTTTTAAATCGACCACTGAATTAATTGCAGCCCTGGGCGATTTTGATTTAACAGATACTACTATACTACTTAAAGGCAGCCGTGCCTTCCATTTTGAAGAGGTTGATAAAATTCTGGAAGAAAAAACACACCGGACAGTACTGGAGGTAAACCTCAATGCCTTAACACACAATTTAAACTACTTTAAGTTATTGCTAAAGCCCGATAAAGGCATAATTGTGATGGTTAAAGCATTCTCGTATGGTAGTGGTTCGCACGAAATTGCTAATATTTTACAGTATCACCGGGTAGCTTACCTGGCAGTTGCTTTTGCCGATGAGGGTGTGGATTTACGTGCACGTGGGATCGATTTGCCGATTATGGTCATGAATCCGCACATCTCTGATTTTGATAGCCTGATACGATACCGGCTTGAACCTGTGGTTTTCGATTATGGAATGCTTTCGAGCTTGGGTAAATATCTGGTGCAGCAGGGAGAAAGAAGATTTCCTGTGCACCTTAAATTAAATACGGGCATGAACAGGTCTGGGTTTAATCCTTCTGATATAGATAACCTGATAGATGAGCTGAAAAAACAGCCGGCCATGTATGTGCAAACTGCTTTCTCTCATTTAGCTTCAAGCGATGAGCCAATGCATGACAAATTTACCCACGACCAGGCCAGGGTTTATAATACAATGTGCAAGAAACTGGAATTAGCCTTTGATAGAAACATTAAAAAACACCTTTTAAACAGTGCCGGGATTGAGCGTTTTCGCGAATACCAGTTTGATTATGTGCGCCTTGGAATTGGCTTATATGGAATAAGTGTAGCAGATGCTGACCTAAAGCAGGTTGGCAGGCTCCGGACAAGTATTGCTCAAATCAGAGATGTAATGCCGGGTGAAACTGTTGGTTATGGCCGCAGTGGAGAAGTCGAAAACCCGAAAAAAATTGCTACAATACCCATCGGTTACGCCGACGGATTCAGGCGAATACTTAGTAATGGCAGAGGTAAAGTTTTTATAAACGGTAATTTATATCCAGTGATTGGTAATGTATGTATGGATATGACCATGATAGACATTACGGGTGCTAATGTGGAGGTTGGAGATGAGGTTGTAATATTTGGCCCAGAATTACCAATTGAGGAAATTGCAGGATGGTTAGAAACCATACCTTATGAAGTGCTTACCAGCGTGGCTGCAAGGGTTAAAAGAATTTATGTAAAAGATTAAAACATGATAGAAGCAATATTTATTATAGGTATTACCGGCATCGCTTTTATAATTGGTCGCAGTATACGCGATCTCTTTAAAAAGCGCCCGGTACGTCAGAAAAAGGCTCGTCGCCGGGGTATTACAAAGCTGTTTGCCGCAATTGCATTGTTGATTGTAGCTTTGCTGATTATTACCATTTCTATTGTCTCAGGAATCGGCGTTTTTTATGATAAGATTACCTGGGAGCAACTTCTGCTTTATTTTCTGATTGATGGTTTTGCAGTTTATATTTTTATTTTAATCATTGGTTTCTTGAAAAAGTATTAAATAATTAGTATCTTTTTTTGAAATCAATGATGAGATGGAGCAAAAACACATATACGTATTAACAGCAGAGCAAGCAGTCAGAAAGTTTGTGGTAGATGGTGTTCGCCTGAAACAACCTGAAGATGTTGATGAAAGATTGTTACTAAAAAGAGGATGTTTTGTTTCATTACATCTTGAGAACGGCGACCTGAGAGGCTGCATTGGGACAATTGAACCCAGATTTAAGACCCTTTTTGAGGAAATTGTGCAAAATGCGATATCAGCATCTTCAACAGATCCAAGATTTCGGCCAGTAGCACCCGAAGAATTATCCGAAATTAAAGTATCGGTTGATGTGCTATCCCCATTTGAGGAGGTAACCCCGGATCAGCTCGATCCGGCTGTGTATGGATTAATAATATCTGACGGGCACCGGAAAGGCGTGTTGTTGCCTGCTTTAGAAAGTGTCGATACCGTAGAAAAGCAAATTGATATTGTAAAGAAAAAAGCCAGACTCCAAATGGTTGACAATGACCAACTAAAATTTTACCGTTTTAGAAGTGAAAGGTTTGAGTAATGAAAGAAGCCAGTTTTTATACAATCAGGGCCGACAGGGTAGAGTGCCATCTATGCCCTCATAATTGTAAATTAAAAGATCGGCAATGGGGAATTTGTAATGTTCGTCAGGCTCGTGATAACAAGCTTTTTGATATGGGTTACGGCAGAATTAGCTCCCTGGCAATTGATCCGGTTGAAAAAAAACCACTATACCATTTTTATCCGGGAGCCCAGATCTTATCTGTTGGCGGCTTGGGGTGTAACTTTAATTGTAGTTTTTGTCAGAACCACCAAATTTCGCAAATTCAGCATCAAATGCTTGCCAGAGCTGAGTATTTAAGCCCTCAGGAGGTTATAGACATTGCCCTTGAGAAAGCTCCAAAAGCCGGTATTGCATTTACCTATAACGAACCTATGATTAATTATGATTTTATGATTGATGTTGCCAGTTTGGCCAAATCACAAGAAATCCCAACTGTTGTCGTTAGCAATGGTTACATTAATCATGCACCCCTTGAGAAGTTAATTGAAGTTATTGATGCATTTAATATTGACCTGAAAGGTTTTAATAACCAGTTTTATAAGAAATTTGCCGGTGGCCGGCTTTCACCTGTTCTGGATGCCTTAAAGCAAATAAAGAAAGCTGATCGTCACCTTGAAGTCACACATTTAGTAGTAACAAATGCTAACGATAATTTTGATGAGTACAGGGCTATGTTGTACTGGATTGCCGAAAATCTCGGGCAAAGGATCCCTTTCCATATTAGTCGTTACTACCCACAATATAAATATAGCCAACCTGCGACTGAATTGACACTGATAAATGATTATGTTGCAGCAGCCAGGGAGAAATTGCAGTTTGTATATCCCGGTAATGTGCATGCAGATGCATCAACTTATTGCCCTGAGTGTGGGGAGCTTCTTATAAGCAGGAGTGGGTATAGTACAAAAACTGTTGCACTTTCTGAAAAATATTGTTTAAATTGCCATTATGAACTCCCTATAATCATTTAACTATGACTACAAGATATGCGCAATTTTCTGGTAAATTCTATCCTTCAAGTCATATTGAAACCAGAAAGCTCATTGAGTATATTGAAAAGAAAGAAGCCAACAACCTAAGACATATCGTCGATGCAAAACTGAATGTTTTCGGTGGCGTGGTGCCACATGCCGGGTATATGTTTAGTGGTTACCAGGCTGTGCATTTTTTTCACCATATCATTCATCAGGTATTTGACAGTGTTGTAATCTTATCTCCCAGTCATAGAGGCCTGGGACCTGATATTTCGATTGATGGTCATGATCAATGGGAAATACCCGGAGCTGACTTTCAAACAGATAAGGAATTGTTAAACAGTGGCTTGTTTGATGTCTCATCTGATGCGCAGTATGAGGAGCATGCAGCAGAGGTTATGCTACCTTACCTCAGCCACTATCGACCTGATTTAAATAAAATTGCGGTTATTACTATCCGTAACCCGAAGCTGCAAAATATTAGAAATGTGGCAGAAAAACTTTACAGGTATGAACAGGATTCAGAGCAAAAGCTTCTGGTAATTGCATCATCTGATTTTAACCATTTCGAAAGCGCCGAAAAAGGACGAGAAAAGGATGATTATATTCTGGAGGCCATTAAGAATCTTGATGAGGCTGAGGTGATTGAACGCGTTAGAAAATATAATGTCAGTGTATGCGGATATGGCCCAATCACAGCACTCATGGCTTATGGTAAGATGAAAAATGAAAAGGTGAACTTTAGTATTTTGCGACGGGGGCATTCCGGCGAAATAATGCCTTCTGATGAAGTTGTCGATTACGTCAGTCTTTTATGTGCAGCACCTCTGGAGGTAAAACCTTAAATTCTTTATAATCTTGATTTTGTCTGTAATAAGACGCTTTCATAGGGGTTTGGCAAAATTTTAATACTATTTCACTTTTCTATCACAAATATGACGTTAAATTAGATTCCTACTATAAAGCCATTATATTTGCATGCCTAATTAAAGGAAATAGATAAAGTGCATTATTTGCCCGAAGATTAATGTTTGATGGAAAATAAGACAAAAAAGCGAATAGTATGTGTCCACCTGTATAACGACTACAGTGGAGCGCCATTGGTATTGTCAGAAGTCATTAACGGATTAAGTGCCCGGGGGCATCAAATAGATTTATTTACATCGGGCAAAAATGCGAAAGGTTTTTTGAGCAATTTGGAGGGCGTTAAACACCATTATTTTCATTACCGGTGGACAGCCACGAGGTATATCAATTTTTTTCGTTTCTTTTTCAATCAATTTTTTCTGTTTTTTATTTTTCTACGCTATTGGCGCAAAGACGTAATTTTTTATGTAAATACTCTATGGCCTTTTGCGGCTGCACTCGCGGGTAAGCTCACAGGTAAAAAGGTTATTTACCATCTACACGAAACCTCTGTGAAACCTAAAAGATTAAAGCGGTTCTTATTCAGAATACTTGATAAGTCAGCCTCTGATGTGATTTATGTATCTAAATATCTAAAGCAAAAAGATCCGGTAAAGCAAACCCACCCGCACGTTGTTTATAATGCATTGTCACCAGATTTTACCGACAATATAAAACCCCGGGGCAAAACAGACGAGTTTACAGTATTAATGCTATGTTCGCTTAAAAAGTATAAGGGAATAAAAGAATTTATCCAACTGGCTGCACGGTTGTCTAATGTTCATTTTGATTTGGTCGTTAGTGCCTCTGAAGAAGATCTCAATGCGTACTTTAAGAATGACCGGTTTCCTGAAAACATGTCGCTTTACCCTGCACAGGTTGATGTGCATCCATTCTATTCGAAGGCCTCGCTGGTTATTAATTTAAGTCACCCTGATAAATGGCTTGAATCGTTTGGATTGACCGTGCTGGAAGCCATGAATTATGGCATCCCGGCTATTGTTCCACCGCATGGAGGAATTAGTGAATTAGTTGAAGACGGCTACAATGGTTATAAAATCAGTGTGAAAAAGATGGACAAAATTACAGAGGTAATCCATGAAATATCTCAGGATACAGCTTTACACCAAAAATTATCGAAAAACGCCCGTGAAATGGCAAGAAAATTTGATTATAAAAGTATGATCGATAGTATTGAAGCTATTGTACTAAGCGATTAATGTAAATACGCCCTAATTACAAGGTTTCACTTGTAGAGATATGCAAATTTTACTATTTTTAAGCAATGAATGTATATGGTGCCCATGTTCTGAATAAAGCAACCGGGGATTTTTAGTCAAAATACATCAACACACAGTGCATATCGAATTAAAATTAAAATTATAAAATATGAAAGAAGAAGTTTTAAAGTTATGGGGCGAGGAACTGGAATGGATTCAGGATAATGATCTTCGTGAAAAAACTATGCGGGTATGGGAAATAGCCCTTCAAAGAAGTGTTTTGAAAGGAGAAGACCTGAATCGCATACCTTTTACACTCCTGGTCGGTCCTGACTTAAAGGTAACCTTTATGGATCATAAGCGTGCTGTAGTGCATATCTCGCGGGAAAGTGGTTTAAAAGTCAATCAGTTTTTTAAAGACGAGCTACCTGTAAATATGAATGTGCTAATTTCAGGAGCTATTCTGTGCGATGTTGGAAAGTTGCTCGAATATGTGCTTGATGATAATGGAAATGCTGTGCAGGGTACATATGGCAAGTATCTTCGCCACCCCTTTAGCGGTGTTGCACTGGCAGAAGAGGTTGGGTTACCGCCGGAAGTTAATCATATTATTGCAACGCATGCCGGAGAGGGTGATATGGTAAAGCGCAGCACTGAAGCTTACATTGTGCATCACTCAGATTTTATGACTTTCCTGCCTTTTAAAAATGGCTTAAAACTTTGAGGTGAAGTTATAAATTGTTATTTTGCAAGTTTATAATTAGGATTTTTTAGTTGTATGATTCGAAAATCAGCGCATGCATTGGATGATAAAGTTAAGTTTCTGAGGAACGTATCTTTATTTATGGATGCTCCGGCTGCAATTCTTGAGAAGATTGCCCGGAACTTAAAGCATATAAAAATTGAGCAGGGAGAGTCTATCTTTCATAAGGGAGATAGAATGCGTGCGCTTTATATTGTAATAAAGGGTAGCTTACAAGTGCACGATGGCGAGTATATTTTCTCCAATTTCGATGAAAATGATTTCTTTGGTGAATATTCGCTCATTGATGAGGAGACGAGGAGCGCAAGCGTTACAGCAATAATTCCTTCTGAACTCTATGAATTAAGTTATGAAGCCTTTAGTGACGCACTAGAAGGAGAGCCATTACTCGCACGTTCATTGCTTAAAGGTTTCGTAAAACGATTGCGTGATAATAACATATTGGAGGAGCGGCTTACAAAGCGCACCCTGGACATACAGAAACAAAAAAATGAAATAATAAGAGAGCGCGATGAGCTGGAAAATCAAAAAAAAGAGCTTGTAAGCTTAAACAATACAAAAGATAAGTTTTTTTCTATAATCGGTCATGACCTAAAGAATCCTTTTAGTACAGTAATTGGGTTATCTGAGTTGCTGTTAGACGATTTTGATTCTTTTGAAAAGGAGCGTTTAAAAGTTTTTATTGAGCAGATATATAAATTTTCAAGCAATGCCTATGCTTTGCTCGAGAACCTTTTACAATGGGCCAGGAGCCAAACCGGAAAGTTGAAACTTGCAAAGAACCCGTATAATTTAAAAGATGTAGTTGAAGACAATGTAGAATTACTGAATGGTAATGCCAGGCAAAAAAACATTAAAATCAATTACCCGGAGGATTCTGCATATTGGCATTTCGATATAAACATGATTAGTACTGTGATGCGTAATTTGATATCAAATGCTATTAAGTTTACCGAAGAGAATGGAAACATAGATATAAACTACGAAGAACGAAACCAAAAACTCTACGTGTCTATTTCAGATACAGGGGTAGGCATAGCCAAGAAAGATGCCCAACGTTTGTTTAAACTCGATGTTAATCCATCTACAATAGGCACTTCAGATGAAAAAGGTACGGGTTTAGGGCTCATTTTGTGCAATGAGTTCATATCAAGACACGGAGGAGAAATTTGGGTGGAAAGTGAACCAGGAGAGGGCAGCATATTTAAGTTTTATTTACCGGCTGGTGGCGAATAATCACTACCAACAATATTTTTACCCTTGTTTATTCTAAAGATCTATCCCCTAGCCAGTATGATTTGAGCTGATATTTAAGCTATTACAAAACAAGGTTGTGGAAATCTTCCCTTTTCACTTGAATTTTTTTTAAAAGCACTATTTTTGCATTTCTATTAAAAAATTAAGCTAATGTGGACACTCTTCAGGAAAGAACTTAGCAGTTTTTTTACCTCACTTACAGGTTATATTGTCGTAATCATTTTTTTATTGATTAACAGTTTATTTATGTGGGTTTTTCCCGGAACAATAAATGTTGTCGAGTCAGGTTACGCTAACCTGGATGCTTTATTTATTATGGCGCCCTGGGTATTCTTGTTTTTAGTACCTGCAGTTACCATGCGTTTGTTTAGTGAGGAAAAGAAAACAGGCACAATTGATTTATTGCTTACGCGACCGCTATCCGATATGCAAATCGTGCTGGCCAAATATTTGGCTGGAACAGGAATTGTAATCATTTCGTTAATTCCCACTTTTGTATATTTTTATTCTATCTGGCAACTTGGCGACCCGGTTGGAAATCTGGATCTTGGTGGTACCTGGGGAGCTTACATTGGTTTGCTGTTTTTGGCAAGTATCTATGTGGCTATTGGAGTCTTTGCATCATCCCTTAGTGAAAATCAAATAATTTCATTTCTTATAGCTGTGAGTTTATCGTTCATTTTTTATGTGGGTTTTGATTCTTTAGCTCAGCTAACGTCAGCTGATCAGTTATCATATTATATTAAAAATCTCGGTATAAATGAACACTATAGCTCCATAAGCCGCGGCGTTATTGATAGCCGCGATATCGTATATTTTCTGGCAGTAATTACCATCTTCTTATTGTTCACGCGCACTGTTTTACAAAGCCGAAAATGGTAAACAAAAAATTAGGAAAAATGAAACGTAATCGTCTAAAAAGAAATCATCTCATACAGCTTCTTCTAAGTATAGTCATTGTTTTACTTATTGGGTTTGTTTCATCAAGAGTTTTTTTTCGCATCGACCTTACAACAGATAAGCGGTATTCTATTAATGAGAGTACAAAAAAGGCTCTTGAAGATCTGGATGATATAGTTTATGTGAAAGTTTATCTCGATGGCGACCTGCCAGCAGCCTTCGAAGAATTGCGGCGTTCTGTGCTCGAAACACTCGAAGAATTCAGAGCTTACGCCGGATCAAATATTCAGTATGAGTTTATTAAACCGGCCGCCAGTGAAAACCAGGAAACAAGAAATGAAATAGCACGGCAATTAATCGATAAAGGACTTAACCCACGTACAATTCGTGTTGAGGATAAGGATGGATATAAAACAAAATACCTTTTCCCCGGAGCTGTAATTATTTATCGGGGAGAAGAAGTAGTCTTAAATTTTATTGAAAGTAATGGCACAGGACGAACAGCCGTAGAACCACTAATTAATGATGCCCAGGAAAAATTAGAGTATAATTTTCTTAATAAAATCAGGGAAGTTACAAGTGTTTTCCCGTCAACTATTGCATTCATATCCGGACACGGGGAGTTGCGTCGCATGGAAAGCATATCCTTTGCGAGAGAATTAGATAAAATGTATTCCGTTAAACTCGTTGAGCCGGATGAATACATTTATGCTTTGCGCGATTCCTTGCGCTTAAAATATGATGCTGCAATTATTGCCAAACCGAGAAATAAGTTTTCCGAAAAAGATAAATTTATAATTGACCAGTATGTAATGCATGGCGGTAAAGTTTTGTGGCTGGTCGATTATATCGACGTGCATATGGATAGCCTGTCCAGAAAAAGCACAACCCAGGCGCTACCGCTGCAAAGGCAACTCAATTTAAACGACATGCTCTTTAATTATGGCGTTAGAATTAATACAGGAATAATACAGGACCTTAGGTCAGCGCCCATCCCGGTTAATACTGCTGCCATGGGGGCAGAACCACAATTTACGCCTACACCGTGGATTTATTTTCCGGTTTTAGCACCAAGGCCAATACATCCCATTACTACCAATATCGGTCCAATAAGAACAGAGTTTATTAACCCCTTAGACACCGTTGGACAAAATAGTGAAGTGAAAAAACAAATTTTGCTTAAAACATCGCAATACTCACGTGTGGTAAGTTCGCCGGCGCTCATAGATTTGAGTATTATTAATCAAAAGCCCGATCCACAGCGGTTTAGGTCCGGGCCTCAAAATGTAGCAGTGTTGCTGGAAGGAAATTTTCAGTCGGCCTTTAAAAATCGGTTGGTAGAAGACTTTACACAAAATGCCTTTTTTGACTTTAAAGAAAAAAGCAAAAAAACCAAGATGATCGTTGTTTCTGATGGCGATATTGCCAAAAATCCGGTAATAACACGAAATGGTGAAAGACAATCATTACCTTTAGGTTCGGATAAATGGTTCGAAGATATTAATTTTAGCGGTAATAAACCGTTCTTGCTCAATGCAGTTAATTACTTGACAGACGATCTTGAATTGGTAGCCTTGAGAGGACGAAAATTCGAACTACGACTACTCGACCGGCAAAAACTCAGAAATGAAAAAACATTCTGGCGTGCCTTAAATATTGGTCTGCCAATACTTGTGATGCTTGTGGTAGCGTTAATATTTAATTTCCTGAGAAAATACAGATATGCCCAGAAAAGTTAAAATCGAAAAGGTAAAAGAGATAAAATAAAAATAATCAAATAATAGAGGGATGAACCGAGCCATGACAAAAATATTGACACACATCGCCTTCGCGGAGCTTTGGCGGAGCGAGGCACTCGCATGATTCTAATAAAGCTACAAATACTATGTGTCAGATATTTACCTCATCATGGCGAGCTAAATCCGACAATTAAAATCAAAATTATAAACGGATGAAAAAATATATCATACAGATTCTTGTTATTGTACTATTGGTTGGTGTAATTGTAGCAGCGCAGCTGGCACCTTACGGCACCTCCAGGTTGTTCGATATGCTCAAAATAGGCAAGCATGCTACTATTCGTGAATTGCGCGACTTTAATGTGGAAGATACTGCCAGTGTGGACCGTATCTTTATGGTTGATAAGGAAAATAATATCGTGGACCTTACCCAAAGGCAAGATGGCCGTTGGTTTGTAAATGATAAATATCCGGTAAGAAACAACTCTATTGAGCTGCTTATGAAAACCTTACATCGGATGCGAATAAAAACGCCCGTGGCAAAAGCTGCAGAAGAAAATATTTTGAAGGACCTTGCCACAAAATCAGTCAAAGTGGAAGTATACAGTGATGAGGAACTTTTAAAAACCATTTATATCGGAGGTGTCACCCAAAACCAGTTGGGAACCTATGCATTACTCGAAGGATCAAATCGGCCGTTTGTGATAGAAATACCAGGATTCCGGGGCTATTTATCCAGTAGATTTAATACAAACCCCGTAAAGTGGCGCTCGACAAAAATATTTCTTTTCGATGAATCGCAAATTGACCGCATTGATGTTGAAGTTGGAAAAAAACCACATGAGTCATTTGCAATAGATGTAAAAGGCCAGAATAGCTACGAACTTTTTGGGCCTGACGGTCAGGAAGCAGTAAAATTCGATACATTAAGCGTTCGGCGATTTGTGAAAGAATTTAACAATAAGTATCATAGTCGCTTTGTCATTGGAAAAACACAGGAACAAATTGATTCTGTGTACAGCAGTTCCTTATTTTACCGCTATAATGTAACTTTAAACACTGGGAATAATGTAGAACTGAGTTTGCACCGGCTAAATACCTATGAGGATGAGAATACAGAAAAAGAGGATATTTTTAAAGTAAGTCATCTTCATGGTGTTATAAATCAAAATACGTGGGTACTTGTACAAACTCACCTTTTTGCCACAATGTTTAAGGAACTTGGAGACTTTAAACCACAATTTTGAAAAGTTTTTCTTAATTTTGAGTAAATAAAAAAGAAAGTATAATGAATTTTGTTGTATCCAGTACAGATTTACTAAATCATTTACAAGCTATTGCTAAAGTGATTAGTAACAAAAACACGCTGCCCATTTTAGATAACTTTTTGTTTGAATTAAAGGGTAATGTGCTGACAATAACAGCCTCCGACCTGGAGACTACACTTGTTACTTCCATGGAAGTCGACAATGCAGAAGGTGAAGGTGTTATTGCTGTAGATGCGCGCCGTCTGTTAAAGTTGAAAGATACTTCGGAACAGCCGCTAACTTTCAATATCAATACAGAATCTCTTTCAGTTGATATTTTAAGTGAAAGCGGAAAGTTTACCAAGGTAGAACAAAAGGGAGAAGATTATCCTAAGCACCAGGAAATTGACGACGCACAAAAAACAGAGATTACTTTAAAGTCAGAAGCGCTGCATTCTGCCATTAATAAAACTATTTTTGCTACTGCCGAAGATGATCTGAGACCTGTGATGAACGGAATCCTGTTTGGCTTCTCACCAGATTACCTTACAGCCGTTGCTTCTGATGCGCACAAAATGGTGCGGTATCGCCGCCTCGACGTGAAATCCGAACAGGAAGCCTCATTCATTTTGCCGCAAAAACCGGCTCAAATGCTTAAAAATCTGCTTCCTAATGATGAAACAGATGTAAAAGTTACTTTCGACCAACAAAACGCAATTTTTGAATTTTCCAATTTTATTCAGGTTTGTCGTTTGGTCGAAGGAAAATATCCAAACTACGAAGCTGTTATTCCTAAGGACAACCCTTACAAAATGACAGTAGACAGGTTAGATTTGCACAATAAACTAAAAATGGTTTCCGGTTACGCCAACCCGGCTTCCAACCTGGTAAAATTGAGCGTTTCGCCCAACGAACTCAAAGTCTCAGCACAAGATCTCGACTTTTCAATGTCGGCCTTCGAGCGTCTAAAATGCGAATACGAAGGCGAGGAAATGGAGATTGGCTTTAAAGCACTTTTCATGATTGAAATAGTTGCTAACATTTCTTCTCCTGACATCTTCATAGAACTATCAGATCCTTCCAGAGCAGCACTATTTCTTCCGGTAGAGAAAGAAGATGAAAATGAAGATTTGTTGATGCTATTAATGCCAATGATGGTTAATCAATAAAACAAATTATTTATTTAGCAATGAAGAGGAAATGCTACTGGTATTTCCTCTTTTTTAATGCTGTAAAACAGATCAATGTACAGGTAAAAACTCAAAGTTTTAAAGGAGATTTGTATACCTTTTGCTATGTAACTATAGGTTTTTGAAGTACGAACAAAAATTATATCATGCACCTAACAGCATCAAAATCATAAGCTATGACCAAAAATGAACTTTCAGCATTTATAAGGCAAGTCAGCCTTTTCAACGGACTTAATGACGATGAAATAGAAATAGTAGCCGGCCATGTAAAACGAAGAACATTTCAGGCAGGCGATTATCTTTTTAAGCAACATTGTCACAGAGAGGCCATATATTTTATTGCCGGGGGAGAGGTAGAGCTTTTTTCTAAAACCACCTATGGTGCAGAAAAACGACTCGCTTACTTCGGGGCCTATGATTTTATGGGAGAAGGTTCTTTACTCGACCATTCACCCCACAGTACCAATGCAAGAGCCATTACAGATGTAGTAGGCTACAGTATAGAAAAAACCGACCTGGAGCACCTAACTGAAAAACACAATAGCATTACCTCAAAAATTTTTGCCAATCTCGCTAAAGTAATCACACGCCGCATGCACCAGGCCAATGCTCAACTAATCAATGCGGGAGCCCAGTACGCCTCTGGTTCTACCAGGCACGAGCACGACCTGTTGGGCGACAGGGATGTGCCTGACCAGGTTTACTATGGCATTCAAACTTTAAGAGCGCTTGAGAATTTTAATATCTCAGGTGTATCACTACAGTTTTTTCCAACTTTGATAAGTAGTTTGGCCATAGTGAAAATGGCTGCTGCAAAAGCCAACCACGACCTGGGATTGCTCGATGATGAGGTAACCGAAGCCATGGTGCAGGCCTGCGATGAAATTATGAAAGGCAAGTATCACAGACATTTTGTGGTGGATATGATTCAGGGAGGAGCAGGTACATCTACCAATATGAATGCCAACGAAGTTATAGCCAATCGTGCCCTCGAAATAATGGGACACAAAAAGGGAGCTTACGAATATTGTCACCCAAATAATCATGTCAACCTTTCCCAATCTACAAACGATGCCTATCCCACATCCATAAAAATAGCACTGCTATACTCCAATATTAAATTTGTAGAAGTTTTAAAAGATTTGGTTGACTCATTTCATAAAAAAGGTGAAGCCTTTGCCGATGTTATTAAAATGGGGCGCACCCAACTTCAGGATGCCGTACCAATGACACTTGGGCAGGAGTTTGAAGCTTATGCAACAATGCTTGGAGAAGAAATTGAGCGATTGGAACATAATGCTGATTTGTTCCTTGAAGTTAATATGGGGGCTACAGCTATTGGTACAGGAATAAATGCAGACCCGGACTACAGTGAGAAATGCGTAAATCACTTGCGCGACATTACAGGCCTTGATATTAAACTGGCTAAAAACTTAGTTGAAGCAACCCAGGATACAGGAGCATTTATTATGTATTCATCAGCCGTAAAACGGCTGGCTGTAAAATTAAGTAAAATCAGCAATGACCTGAGGCTGTTGTCATCCGGCCCACGCACCGGATTCAACGAAATAAATTTACCACCTATGCAACCAGGATCTTCCATTATGCCCGGAAAGGTAAATCCGGTTATCCCGGAGGTCGTCAATCAAATTGCATTCAAGGTTATTGGCAACGATTTAACCGTGAACCTTGCTTCTGAGGCCGGTCAGTTGGAACTCAATGTAATGGAACCTGTTATTGTTCAAAGTCTTTTTGAAAATATAGAAATGCTTAAAAACGGCATGGAAGTTCTAAAATACCGTTGTATTGATGGTATTACCGCCAATAAAGAGCATTGTCTTAATTTGGTTCATAATAGTATTGGCTTGGTTACAGCCCTGAATCCGGTCCTAGGATATGAAATTTGCACAAAACTTGCTAAAAAAGCACTTGAAGAAAACCGGAGTGTATATGATTTGGTACTTGAACAAAAACTACTTTCTAAAGATGAATTAGACAAAATTCTGGCACCGGAGAACATGGTTAAACCGCATAAATTAACATTAAATAAATAGTTTGGTTTCTACTGAAAAAGCGGATATCAAATTGTCTGGTATCCGCTTTTTTTTGTTTTTTTGCAAATGTGTGCATTCAAAGATTATAATTTCATTTTATTACATTATTATTGTATTTTAGATACTTAAACATTAATACCTTATTGTGAGAAAAAGGTCAATATATTTTCTGAAAGTAAGCTTTTATATAGTTTTTTTGCTGCTTTTTAAAACTTCAATTGCCGACCCGGACAGTTTGCTTCAAAAGTTACAAAGTCAAACTGCAGATACCTCCAGGGTGAAAGTTCTATTTGAATTAGCCGAGTATTATGAAGCTCAAAATCAGGATACTCTATTTTTAAAATATATTAATCATACACTGAAGTCAGCCGAGAACATAGGTTTTATTCCCGGTATGGTTTGGGCCCTTGATGAAAAAGGATACTATTTACGGAAAAACGCTCAGTACTCAGAAGCCCTAAAAGCACACTTTGATGCTTTGCGATTAGCCGAAGAAATACAGTATGAGAAATACCTCCCCCGCATAAATAATAACATTGGCGTTGTTTACCGGAGGCTCGATGATTATAGTAGTGCAGTGAACTATCATCTTCAGGCCCTGAAATACGGAGATGCCTACAATGATTTGCGAAGTACCATGTATGCCCGTAATAGCCTCGGAAATGTTTTTGCCTTAATGAAGCAATACGATCAGGCAATGGAATACTTCAACCAGGCTTTGGAGCAGGCCAAACAAAGGAACAATCTTCGAAGCCTCGCCATTAATTATAATAATATTGGCGAGCTGCTAGAAACAAAGGGGGAACTACAAAAAGCCCTTAGGTATTATTTCAAATCGCTTGAATATAACGAAGAAATTGATAGCAAGAGGGGCATATCCATCAGCTACGATTGCATAGGATCCATTTACTTAAAGACACAAAAATATGAGCGTGCCATTGATTATTTTAAAAAAGCAATGGAAATTGATCAAAGCCTCGGGGATGATTTTTATGTTGCATTGAGTAGCCTAAATATCGGACAGGTTTATATGAAACTTAGCAGTGTAAAAGCCGCATCCAGCTATCTTGAAAATGCTCTCAAGCTTGCACGTGAGATAGGAGCCAAAAGCACCAATCGTGATGCACACAAATACCTCTCAACCCTATACGAAGAATCTGGCCGGCCCACAAAAGCCTTAAAGCATTATAAGATTTATACTTCCTACAAGGACTCAATTTTAAATGAAAAAAACAGCCAGAATATAAGCAAACTCCAGACGCTTTACGAAACCGAAAAGCAGCGTAAAGAAATTGCACTTCTTGAACAGGAAAAAGCACAAAGAGAAAAAGCCAACGAACGAAAAACCATATTTATATTGATATTGGCGATCGCTTTTACTTTGTTGGCTATTTTAGCCATAGCCCTATTCAGGGCCAACCTGATAAAACGCAAAAACAACAAGGTGCTTGAGAAACAGGCAGTTGTGATACACGAAAAAAACAACGAACTTCAACTCCAAAAACGTAAGCTTGAACAAACCAATAATAAAATTACCGATAGTCTACTTTATGCCCAAAAAATTCAACAGGCACTGCTGCCCAGAAAAGCACTGTTAAAAAAATTATTCGCTGATTTTTTTATTTTATACCACCCATTGAGCGTTGTGAGTGGCGACTTTTACTGGGCTGGAGAATTTGAAGATAAAATAATATTTACGGTGGCAGATTGCACCGGACATGGTGTTCCGGGAGCCATGATGAGCATGTTGGGTAACTCGTACCTGAATGAGACCATTCGTAATCCGGAAGTAAGACATGCCAGTCAGATGCTCAATGAAATGCGAAACATGATTATTTCATCATTGCATCAACAAGGCTTGCCAGGCGAATCAAAAGATGGCATGGAGATGTCTTTGTGTATTTTCGATAAAAAAACCAATATACTGGAGTTTGCAGGGGCCCATATTTCAATTTACATCGCTCAATATAAGCCGGAAAAGGAACAAAAATATGAACTCATCGAGTTGAAAGGCAATAAAATGCCTATTGGGTACTATCGAAAAATGAGTTCTTTTACCGATCAAACATTCAAGATAGAAGCTGAAGATATCATTTATATGTTCACCGATGGATATGTAGACCAGTTTGGCGGGAAAAAAGGACAAAAATTTCAAAGTAAGACTTTCCGTAATGTGTTAATAGATAATGCGCACAAACCGCTTAATGAACAAAGAGAGCTGATAGAAAAGACCTTTATGGTATGGAAGAATGATTACGAACAGATTGATGATGTGTTGGTTATGGGAGTGAAGCCCATAATGAAGAAAAGTGAGGATGTGTAAATACAATTATTCCCACCGGGCTTGCCAATAAAACAAATCTCTAAAAGTTTGCAAACTCATTGATTTTATGCTTTCATTCAATGGTTTTTAATGTATTTTTGTATGCAAAATTGTAAATTTGCTTATTTTTAACCGATAAAGCTTTTGGCATGGGGACAAAAAAGATCACTTCAGCATTAATTTCTGTATTTAACAAAGAGGGACTCGAGCCACTTGTAAGGAAACTGGATCAGTTAGGCGTAAAATTAATCTCAACCGGTGGCACAAAAAAGTATATAAACAATCTTGGTTGTGAAGTCCAATCTGTTGAAAACCTTACAGACTATCCATCGATTCTTGGGGGACGTGTTAAAACCTTGCACCCCAAAGTTTTTGGTGGTATTTTAGCCCGCCGCAGCGAGGATGCTGATAAAACTGATATGCAGAAGTACGCTATACCTGAAATAGATTTAGTTATTGTAGATCTTTATCCTTTTGAAGAAACCCTTACCGGTGATGCTACACATCAGGAAATAATTGAGAAAATAGACATTGGCGGAATATCACTCATAAGAGCCGCGGCAAAAAATTATAATGATACCCTTGTGGTGAGTTCACGTAACCAATACGGGTTAATCACTGAGCTGCTTGAGGAACAAGGTGGTGAAATAACTGAAGCACAACGGAAAATATTTGCGGCTCAGGCTTTTAATATTTCATCGCATTATGATACAGCCATATATAATTACCTCTCAAACGGTAATGAAAATGTATTTAAGCAGAGTATAATTCAAAGCAAAAAATTGCGGTATGGAGAAAATCCCCATCAAAAAGGATTCTTTTACGGCGATTTAGATGCTTTATTCGATCAGCTTAACGGAAAAGAAATATCATACAACAATCTGCTTGATATTGATGCAGCTGTAAATTTGATTGACGAATTTGATGAAACCACCTTTGCCATTCTTAAACACAACAATGCTTGCGGAATAGCCTCAAGAGAAAAACTCATTGACGCATGGACAGACGCCTTATCCGGGGATCCGGTATCGGCATTTGGTGGTATACTAATTACAAACAGCGAAGTAGACCAGGAAACTGCACAAAAAATAAACAAACTATTTTT
Source organism: Salinivirga sp. (assembly GCF_055145285.1). Taxonomy (NCBI): domain Bacteria; kingdom Pseudomonadati; phylum Bacteroidota; class Bacteroidia; order Bacteroidales; family Salinivirgaceae; genus Salinivirga; species Salinivirga sp. The sequence continues at coordinate 64,234 of NZ_JBSRDC010000059.1, forward strand.
TGAAGTTATAATTGCACCTGGTTATCAGGCCGAGGCATTTGAAATTTTAAAACAAAACAAAAAACGAATTATATTACGCAGAAAATCGAAGGAATTGCCCAAAAAACAGTTCCGTTCGCTGCTAAACGGTGTGCTTGGACAAGAGAAAGACCTTTCGATAGAAGGGATTAACGATTTTGCGACTGTTACCGAAAAAGGGCCCACATCTACAGAGGCACAAGACCTGGTTTTTGCCAATAAAATTGTAAAGCACAGCAAATCAAATGCCATTGTATTGGCTAAAAATAAGCAACTTACTGCCAGTGGAGTAGGTCAAACAAGCCGGGTAGATGCACTGAAGCAGGCAATAGAAAAAGCAAGAAACTTTGAGTTGGATTTGAATGGAGCAGTAATGGCATCAGACGCATTCTTCCCATTCTCCGATTCAGTAGAAATAGCAAATAAAGCGGGCGTTAAAGCCGTAATTCAACCAGGCGGAAGCATTCGCGATAAAGAATCGATTGAATATTGTAATAAAGCCGGAATGGCTATGGTATTTACAGGAAAAAGACATTTTAAGCATTAAACTATATAAAACATGGGTTTGTTTTCATTTTTAACGCAGGAGATAGCCATTGATTTGGGTACTGCAAACACCATTATCATTCATAATGATAAAATTGTAGTAGACGAACCATCTATTGTTGCATTGGACAAAACTACCGGAAAACTTATTGCTATTGGCGAAAAAGCCCGGCAAATGCACGGTAAAACGCATGAAAATATCAGCACAACTCGTCCGCTTCGGGATGGTGTAATTGCCGATTTTCATGCAGCAGAGCAAATGATTCGGGGTATGATCAAAATGATTAACTCCAAAGCAAGGTTGATGTCGCCATCGCTACGTATTGTGATTTGTATTCCATCAGGAAGTACTGAGGTAGAGATGCGCGCCGTACGCGATTCTTCAGAACATGCCGGTGGACGAGAGGTTTTCATGATTTATGAGCCAATGGCCGCAATGCTCGGTATCGGTATCGATGTAGAAGCGCCTGAAGGTAATATGGTTGTTGATATTGGCGGTGGTACGACCGAAATTGCCGTAATTTCCCTCGGTGGAATTGTAAGTAATAAATCAATTCGTATTGCCGGTGATGACTTTACTGCTGATATTAAAGAATATATGCGACATCAGCACAACATTAAAATTGGCGAAAAAACAGCAGAAAATATCAAGCTTAAGGTAGGATCGGCCCTTCCAGATCTTGAGGATCCACCACCAGACTTTATCGTGCGGGGACCTCACCAAATGACGGCTCTGCCCATGGAAATTCCTGTTTCGTATCAGGAAATAGCACATTGTCTTGACCGTTCTATTACCAAAGTGGAGGCTGCCATCTTAGCAACACTTGAGCATACACCACCTGAATTGTATGCAGACATTTACCAAAAAGGGATTTGGTTAACAGGTGGTGGCGCACTATTGCGTGGCCTGGAACGTCGGTTGCTAGAAAAAACCAAAATTCCGTTCCATATTTCAGATGACCCACTTCATGCAGTAGCCAGAGGTACAGGAATTGCACTGAAAAATGTGGATATGTTCCAGTTTCTTATGCGCTAATATTTAGTAAGCTGTAGTATAAACAGGCGCAGGGTTTATGGTATTAAAAAATGGATAGCCAAATATAATCGGTTGTATGAATAACCTAATTCGTTTTATTGTACGGAATCACCATTTTTTTATTTTTCTAATTATTGAGTTTATTGCTTTTTCATTGCTGATTCAATATAATGAGTACCATAGATCTACCTTTATAAATAAATCAGGCACAGCCCTAAGCGCTGTTTATAGCTTTACTCAAGATGTCGATGACTTTTTTTATTTGAGAGATGCCAACCAGGAATTGGCCAGGCAAAATGCACATATCTTAAATACTTTAAAGAAATCTTATAAATCCAATAAAGTTTCTTATAAAGAAATATACGATTCTGTGTATTTTAAGAAATGGCATTACATGGTGGCCAAGGTGATCAATAATTCGGTCAACAAACAAAACAATTATTTAACCTTAGATAAAGGGCGACGGCATGGAGTACAGGAATCAATGGGAGTAGTTGGCCCGAATGGTGTTGTAGGCGTAGTGCGGCATACTTCAAAAAATTATGCTACTGTAATATCGTTGCTTAATCCCAATTTTAGTCTTTCAGTGCGGCTCGCCAATACAAAATATTTCGGTTCGCTGCAATGGGACGGGATCGATCCACGCATTTGCTGGCTCGACGACATCCCAAACCACATTAGCGTGAATGTAGGAGATAAAGTGGAAACCAGTGGGTACAGTGCCATTTTTCCGGCAAGCATACCTGTTGGAGAGGTTATTGAAGCACAAAAAGACAGAAATAGTAATTTTTATCATATCAAGGTTATGTTATTTATAGAAATACAAAGCCTTACGCAAGTATATGTGATTAAAAATAAGGTAAGGGAAGAAATAGTAGAACTCGAGCAAAAAACACAACCCAATGATTAGAGTCTTTTCCCGAAATATTATTCGTTTCTTAATACTGGTGTTAATCCAAATCCTGGTGCTCAACAATATACAGTTAAGCGGATATATCAACCCGTATTTTTATGTGTTGTTTATTCTTTTAATGCCATTCGAAACACCAGGTTGGGTTGTTACCGTTATGGGTTTTTTTCTAGGGCTCACTATGGATTTATTTGCTAATACACCGGGAATGCACGCTGCAGCAACAGCTTTCATGGGTTTCTTGCGACTTTTTGTATTGCGTTATATGGAACCACGCGATGGTTATGAACCTGGCTCGTTCCCAAGGGTTTATTATTACGGGTTTCGCTGGTTTTTCAAGTATGCATTATTCCTGACCTTTGCTCATCATCTGGCCCTTTTTTTTATTGAGGCTTTTCATTTTACTGCAGCCGGACATATTTTACTGAGGGTGCTTCTAAGCACAGTTTTTTCGGTGTTGCTCATTATAATTAGTCAATATCTGGTATTTAGAAAATAATATATGTCTGATACCTTCAATAATACACGAAGCTTTGTAATTATCAGTGTCATTATATTGATAATTGTAATTTATATTGTCAAATTGTTTTCTTTACAGGTTGTAGATAATCAGTACAAAACCTCAGCAAGTTCTAACGTACTAAGGTTTGTTACTCAATATCCCGTGCGTGGCCTGGTATACGACCGCAACAATGAATTGATGGTGTATAACGAAGCAGCTTACGATTTAATGGTTATACCGAGGCAACTTACTGAATTTGATACTGCTGAACTTTGTAAAATATTGGATGTTTCGAAAGATTTTGTTGTTGAACGGCTTAATAAAGCTAAAGCCTATAGCGTTTATAAACCCTCTGTTCTTCTAAAACAAGTATCAGCCAAAACTTATGCAAAGCTCCAGGAACAAATGTATAAATATCAGGGCTTTTTCACGCAAACACGTACTCTACGCGAGTACCCCAGTTCGGTGGCAGCCCATGTTGTAGGCTATGTGGGAGAAGTAAATGAACAGGTTGTTAAGAATAATCCTTACTATAAAAGCGGCGATTATATTGGTATAAGTGGCATAGAGAAATCATACGAAGAAGAACTCAAAGGGGAAAAGGGCGTGAATGTTTTTATGGTCGATGTTCATAACCGCCTAAAAGGATCATATAATGAGGGCGAACTAGACAAGGAAGCCGTGCCCGGCAAAAATCTGACATTAACGCTCGATAAGGAGCTCCAGGCTTATGGTGAGAAGCTCATGCACAATAAAAAGGGCAGCATTGTAGCCATTGAACCCTCAACCGGTGAAATTTTGAGTATGGTAAGCGCCCCGACCTATGATCCGGCGCTTTTGAGTGGTCGTCCCAGGACAAAGAATTATAGAAAATTACAACATGATACCCTTAAACCGCTTTTTAACAGGGCACTTCAGGCACAATACCCACCAGGTTCAACATTTAAACCAATGAATGCCTTAATTGGGCTTCAGGAAGGTGTTGTTAATTTAAATACCGAATATTCATGTAATTATGGTTATCATGTTGGAAACTTTTCTTTAGCTTGTCATGGCCATCCATCTCCATTGGATTTTGTTGAGTCTATCCAATTTAGTTGCAATGCCTATTATTGCCATGTCTTCCGCAATATTATGGATCATGCTTCTGATGCCGGTATTAAAACCAATTATAAAAATTGGCGAAACAAGGTCCTCTCCTTTGGTTACGGTAAAAAACTCGATATAGATTTTCCATTCGAACTCAAAGGTTTAATACCTAAAGCATCATACTTTGAAAATATTTATAAAAACTCATGGAATTCCTTAAACATCGTGTCTATGGCTATTGGACAGGGCGAAATATTGATTACACCGCTGCAAATGGCCAATTTTTCGGCTGTAATTGCCAACAGGGGGTATTATGTAACACCCCATTTGGTAAAAGAAATACAGGGAAAGGCGGACATCGAACCAAAATATGAAGTAAAAAGGTACGCAGAGGTAGATGAAAAACATTTTGAACCCGTTGTAGAAGGTATGTATAAGGTTGTACACGGTGACAAAGGAAGTACGGCAAGAAATGCCAGAGTCGATAGCTTAGATATATGCGGCAAAACAGGAACCGCAGAAAATCCCCATGGCGAGGATCACAGTATCTTTATTGCTTTTGCACCAAAGGATAATCCTAAAATAGCAATTTCAGTATATGTGGAAAATGGTAGCTATGGAGCTACATATGCAGCACCTATTGCAAGTTTTATGATAGAAAAATACTTGAAAGGTAGTGTGAGCCGAAAGTGGTATGAACAATATATTCTTAAAGCAAATCTGTTAGATGGAGCAAAGAAGGATTAATATATACAAAGATATTGACTGGATTACCGTTATTCTTTACCTGATATTGGTGATAATGGGATGGCTCAATATTTATGCAGCTGTTTATAACGAGGAACATAGTAGTATTTTTAGTCTTACGCAACGGTACGGTAAACAATTGCTTTGGATTGTGGCATCTATAGTTATTATTATAGCTGTTATGCTCCTTGACAGTAAGTTTTATGCATTTTTTGCCTATCCTTTTTACCTATTTATTATTTTATTACTTATTGCTGTTTTGCTTTTTGGTACAGAAGTAAATGCCTCACGATCGTGGTTTGCCATCGGAAGCTTTCGTTTTCAGCCGGGAGAGTTTGCAAAACTTGCCACAGCACTCGCCCTTGCAAGGTTTATGAGTGGGTTTAACTTTAAAGTCCATAAGCTCCGAAATATTTTAACTATAGCAGCTATAATTTTGATTCCTGCTGCACTTATATTATTACAAAACGATACCGGTTCAGCACTAGTGTATGCTGCTTTTATCATTGTACTTTTCCGTGAAGGTTTATCATCGGCTGTTATGCTACTGGGAATTTTTGCTGCCATATTGTTTATTTTATCTCTGACAACACCTTTGGTTTATATTCTTATCTTTATATTGTTCGTTGTTTCCCTGGTTGCTTTTATTCAATTTCACGACAGAAAACAGGTTTTTAGAGGATTGTTTGCCTACTTAATGATTTTCGGGCTGATTTACCTGACAAATACCCTGTTCTTTGATTATAGTATTACCTGGCTCATTATTGCTTCAGCATTAGCCTTTTCCATTGTTTTAGCCATTAGAGCCCTGGTGTTCCGCTACTATTATTTGTTTTTTATTATCGGAGTAGCGCTTGGCACTATGGCCTTTACATATTCCGTAGATTATTTTTTCGAAAATGTACTTGAGGAACACCAGCGTAGTCGTATCAATCATCTGTTAGGTATAGAATCAGACCCGCTTGGAGCTGGTTATAATGTGAATCAAAGTAAAATTGCTATTGGTTCAGGAGGACTCTCGGGAAAAGGCTTTCTGAGGGGTACTCAAACCAAGTATGACTTTGTTCCAGAGCAAAGTACTGATTTTATTTTTTGTACGGTTGGTGAAGAGTGGGGATTTTTAGGCACATCTATGGTGCTCACTTTGTTTTTAATTCTTTTAATCCGTTTAATTATGCTGGCAGAACGCCAGCGCTCCTCATTTAGCCGTATTTATGGATATGCGGTCGTTTCCATTTTGTTTTTTCATATTGCCATCAATGTTGGAATGACCATTGGTCTGGCACCGGTGATAGGTATACCATTACCTTTCTTTAGTTATGGCGGTTCGTCATTATGGGCTTTTACAGCTCTGTTGTTTGTTTTTCTCCGTATTGATGCCTCACGACGGGAACTCCTGCGATAATTTCATCAGGCACACACCTTATTTGGATTTGGGTTGAATTATTTGTAATTTCGCGCGAAATTGGCAAAAAATGTTCATGTACTTTCTGTCGGAGAAAGTCTGATCGAACTTCCGTTTGTTGTATTTGTTTATTAAGTAAAATCAATCATAAAACCTGAAATGTAATGGATAGAGACCTTAACAAAATTGCAATTAGACCAAAGGCCCAACGCGTGTTTCATACGTTATTGGAGGAGAATCCCCGATTAAAGGAAATTTTAAAAAAATCAGAAAGTGCGGAGCAAGCCCGCGAAGCTATGGCAAGCTGGGCTGAAGAGTTAATTAATGGCAGTAATCCGGCAAGCAATTTTTTGTTTAAGGACATTGATAAACGTATTGCATTTGAAAAATTGAATTGGCAGGATAAGGCTGCCATAAGACTTTATGATTATATTCAGCATACAGGTAGAAGTATACAGGATCCCAGTCTTTTGCTGGCCGATGAATCAATCCTTGATCCGTTCAGTATAATGTGGGAGGCCTATCAAAGTGGAAGAGGCGGAGCTATGTATTATTTTTATCTCGATATGCTGTATCTTTTCCGCCAATTGAATGGAACTCTAAAAGAAGAAAAACCCACTTTGAAAAAAGTCAGAAACTGGATGGATCGACACCCGTCCGGGCTTGACGACGATATTAAAAAAGAACATGATAAAAACAGGGATCGTATTTTATCGGTATTTCTCAAAAAAATGGAATCAGGGGAAATAAACGACCCAAAATACAAATACGACAACTCAAAATCGTTTGAAGAAAACCTGCAGCGTGCGCGTGATGAGTGGTGGAATGACCGTATATTCCATTTAAAATTTGCAGCACGTTCACCCGAGCTTATAGATGAACTGCTCGACCACTCGCTTAATAAAGAAACACTTATTATAATGCAGGATGCTAAAGCGGCCGGCATACCCTTTTTTGTTAATCCGTATTACCTGTCACTGGTAAGTGTTGATCATACTGAGCATGTGGGTGCAGACTTGCCCATACGCGACTATATCTTTTATTCGCGGCAATTAGTGAATGAATTTGGTGAAATTCAGGCCTGGGAAAAAGAAGATATTGTAGAACCGGGTAAGCCTAATGCTGCAGGTTGGATTTTACCATCACAACATAATGTGCACCGCCGTTATCCGGAAGTAGCTATTTTAATACCCGATACTGTAGGACGTGCATGTGCCGGCCTCTGCTCTTCATGTCAAAGAATGTATGACTTCCAGAGCGGGCACCTTAATTTTAATCTTGATAAACTCCAGCCCAACGAGAAATGGTCTGATAAACTCAAACGCCTGATGGCGTATTTCGAAAACGATTCGCAGCTTCGCGACATTTTGATCACAGGTGGCGATGCGCTTATGAGCAGCGACCGTTCACTGAAACATATCCTTGATGAGGTTTATGAAATGGCATTGAGAAAAAGAGAAGCCAATAAAGAGCGGCCACAAGGAGAGAAGTATGCTGAAATGCTAAGAATACGCCTGGGAACCAGGTTACCTATTTATTTGCCACAGCGAATTACTCCGGAATTAATTGAAATCCTGTCCGAATTTAAGCAAAAGGCTGCTAAAACAGGGTTTAAACAGTTTGTAATTCAAACCCATTTTGAATCAGCCATGGAGGTAACACCCATTGTGAAGCAGGGTATAGAAAGACTTATCTCAGCAGGCTGGACAGTAACCAACCAACAGGTGTTTACCACGGCAGCTTCGCGCCGCGGACATACGGCCAAACTACGTAAGGTCTTAAATGATATAGGTGTGCTTACTTACTATACCTTTTCTGTGAAAGGTTTTATGGAAAACAGCCACAATTTTGCTACAAATGAGCGGGCTATGCAAGAGCAACAAGAAGAAAAATTGCTTGGAAAGATTCCGGAGGAGGAGTACGATACCATTCGTTCATTTCCGGTGAATGCAGAAAATATGATCAGTCAAATTGAAGAGCTTAGAAATAAACTCAATATTCCGTTTTTGGCAACAGACCGAAATGTTTTAAACCTTCCGGGAGTTGGTAAGAGCTTAACTTACCGTGTAATTGGTATCACGAGGTTTGGTAAAAGGGTATTGGAATTTGACCATGACCACACTCGCTCACACAGTCCAATTATTGAAAAAATGGGAAAATTCCACATAGTAGAATCAAAACCTATTGGTCAATATCTCGAGGAGCTTGAAGAGATGGGAGAGAATATAAATGAATATTTATCCGTATACGGATATTCAATTGGCGAGACTGAATACAGAATGCCCATTTATGAGTATCCGGATTATGATTATGAAATGACTGAAGAGATGACCAACCTGGAAATTGAATAAAAGCGTTGTATCTATAAACAATAAAGGATGGCAAATGCCACCATTTATACATAAAAAAACTCCGGTTGTGCCGGAGTTTTTTTATGTTTTATATTGAAAAACTATTGAAGTTTGAAATTAATTGGTACCTGGTACCTCACATAAACTGGTTTACCGCGCTGCTTACCGGGCTTCCATTTGGGCATGCTCTTTACAACCCTTACAGCTTCTTTGTCCAGTGAAGGGTCTACACCACGAAGCACAGTTACATTATTAATAGAACCGTCTTTCCCAACAACAAACTGAATAAATACTTTACCTTGTATTCCGTTTTCTTTGGCTATAGCGGGATATTCTATATTCTGGCTGATATATCTAAATAACTCCTGCTGTCCTCCCGGGAATTCTGGCATTTGTTCCACAACCATGAAAATTTCCGGCTCTTCTTCCTCAACCTCTTCTTCAATCACAATGTCGGTTTGTTCGATCATGGTCTCTTCGTCAGCTTCTGTGTCGATATCAAGCTCGTCATCAAGATCTTCTTCGTTATCTACAACTGTAAGCTCCTCAATTACCTTTTTCTTGGGTGGTGGTGGCGGTGGTTCAACTTTTTCCTGACGTTGCGTCTGAATCATTTCTTCCTCCATACTGACGTCCATTACTTGTCCGAGATCTTCAGCTGAACCAGTTGAACTGTTCCAGTTGAAAGCAACAAGCAACAAGCCCAATACAGATACAAGCCCTGCTAGCATGAGCATGCCGCGTCCTTTTTCAAGGTTTACTTTTGGATTCTTTTTTACTTCCATAGTTTCTGTGATTTTGCTGCTAAAATAATTAATACTTTTCTATTGGCAAAGAAAACGTTTTCTTGTTTTCCTTATCTAAAACATTTCTCTTATAAGTTGCTGTAATGTATTAGATTATACGATTATGTAAATACCATGTTACTTTTATAGGCACACATTTTATACCAAACATACTGCGAAAAATGTCTATTTTACTTTAAACTGAAAAGTATCGGAATGCTAACTATTGTCACAACTCTTTGTCCACCTTGCTTTGCAGGCTCCCAACGTGGCATGTTTTTCACTACCCTTAAAGCCTCTTTAGTTAACAGCGGGTCAGGGCTTCGAAGCACCTTTATTTCCATTATTTCACCGTAAGCCCCTACTTTAAACTGTATATGCACACGTCCGCAGATATCATTTTCCCTGGCTATTGGGGGATATTTAAGTTCACTTCGCAGGTATTGCAATCGTGCTGCCTCACCGCCGGGAAATTGGGCTTTTTGAGATGGAACCCATACAAAAGGATGGTCTTCTTTTTCCTCAGTTTCTGGTTCTGGCTTAATTTCGGTCTGTTTTATAGCCTTTTCGGCAAAAAACTCTGTTTCAATGTCAAAGTCATCATCTTCCCCGGTGTTGTCTATAATTTTTAATTCTGCTATGGTTACTTTTGCGGGTGGGGGAGGTGGTGGCTTTATTTCTTCTTGTATGGTTCGCTGCACCATATCGTCTTCAAGTGATACCGCTGTTATAGATCCCAGATCTTCGACTGCTCTCTGTGTTGTATTCCAGTTAAATGCTACCAGAAGCAGACCAAGCACAGTGACAAGACCCATTTCAAAGAAAAGCGTCTTCTTATTCTCGAGGTTGTTTTTACTATTATTTCTCATAGTTCCCACTTTTAAATGAATAAAAAGTAGCGCGCGCTTTATTAGAAAACGTAACAAAGATCTTTTTATTGTAATGTGGTTGTCCATGTTTTGAAATCAACCCCGTCAAAGTTTCCCGAAGTCATTATAAGTACGATATATCCTTTATTGTGTGCGTGCTCAATTTGGTTAAGTATATCCTCTGATGTTCTTGAAACAGAAAGGTTTTTGTGGTTGAAGGAATCGGATATGAAGGTTTTGTCGAGCGAAGGCATCCCTTTGTGTGCGAGGGTATGTGGGTTAAAATACACAATAGCTTCCTCGGCCGGTTTCATTGTTTCACGATAATGTGGAATAAATTTTTGGTTAAGGCTGCTAAATGTGTGAAGTTCCAAACACGCAAGCAGTGGTTTATTGGGATGTTTTTCTTTAATGGCTTTTATGGTTGCTTTTACTTTCGAGGGAGCGTGTGCGAAATCGAAATATACCGGATTTTGCCCGTCAATTAGTGTTTGTAATCTTCTTGCCGCTCCTTTGAAGCTCTGAATGGCAGCCAGGAAAGTTGTGTCGTCAATGCCGAGTTCCTTTAATATATAGTAAGCAGCATGCAGGTTTTGTAAATTATGTTCACCAAAAACAGGCACTTTTGCTTGTTGAACTCCCATTTTTATAGTTGTGCCGGTGCTGCTATATGTGCCTTTAAATCCGCTGTAGGGAATGGTTTTTATTTGTGAATTGGTATTAATAATTTGGCATAATTCAGAATCATTTTTAAAGTAGAATACTTTGCCCCCGGACGGGATGGTTTCGAGGAATTTTTTAAAAGTATCGATATATGAGCCGAAATCCGGAAAAACGTTAATATGGTCCCATGCTATACCGGTAATAACAGAAATGTGTGGTTTGTACCACAAAAATTTCGAGCGCATATCAATTGGTGATGAAAGATATTCGTCAGCTTCAAATATTGCAATGTTGTTTTCTTCTTCCAGGTTTACCATAGTTTCAAAGCCCTCAAGCGCTGCGCCCACCATGTAGTCGAAACTTATGTTCGCATATCTTAGCACATGCATTACCATGGCTGTAGTAGTTGTTTTTCCATGGCTTCCTGCAATTGCTACACGCTTTTTGTTTTTGGTTTGCTCATACAAATATTCAGGGTATGAATATACTGGCAAGCCAATATTTATTGCTTTGGCGAGTTCGGGATTGTCTTTTTTTGCGTGCATTCCCAAGATTACGGCATCCAGTTCTTTTGTTATTGTTTCGGGATGCCATCCTTCAGCTTCCGGGAGTAATTTATATTGAGCGAGCCTGCTTCGAGAGGGATCAAATATTTCGTCATCGCTTCCGGTAACCTGATGGCCCTTTTTGTGCAAAGCGATGGCCAGGTTGTGCATTGCACTGCCACCAATGGCTATAAAGTGTATCTTTTGTTTTTTCATGTAGTCTAATTCTGCTTTAAAGTTAATCTTTTTGTTTTGAAGTCGAAATTCTCTAATTTCGTATAAAACAATAAAAGATTATCAGATGAATATAGCAATTGTACTTTCCGGAAGTGGCGTTTACGATGGCGCCGAAGTTCATGAAACCACTATGACTATGCTGGCGATTCACCAGGAGGGAGCTACATACCAATGCTTTGCCCCTGATATTGATCACATGCATGTTATCAATCATTTTAGTGGAAAAGAGATGAATGAGAACCGCAACGTGCTTGTTGAAGCAGCGCGTATTGCCCGTGGTGATATTCAACCCCTTGACAAGCTTGAGATGAAAGATTACGATGCCATTATTTTCCCGGGAGGATTTGGCGCGGCTAAAAATTTATGCTCATTTGCCAAAGATGGACCTGAGTGTACCGTTGATGCTGAAGTTGAGCGTGTTATAAAGGAAGCCCATGGTCAGAAAAAACCTATTGGAGCACTCTGTATTGCACCTGTTATAGTTACAAGGGTACTGAAAGATGTAGAAGTTACCATAGGATCTGATCCCGAAACCATAAAAGCCATTAACAGCATGGGAGGAAAGCATAGCGAGACAACACATGGTGAGGTGGTTGTTGATGAAAAAAACAAACTTTTTTCTTCCCCATGTTACATGCTGGATGCCAATATTGGTCAAATTTATGATGGAGCATCCGCAGTGGTTAAAAAGATAATTGCTTCTATATAGTGCGTATAAGAAAAGTCCAATAACGGCGTTATGTCCATTTTTAAAACAGTCATCCCGATTCTCGGGACTCCTTGATTTTCAAAATGAACAAGCTCCCGATTCTCGGGACAGGCTTTGTTCTTGAAGTTTTATTATTACGCACACAGAAAAAATATGCGTTTTTTAAGAAACACTATATAGTACCAGGAAAAAAACTATTTTTTTGTTACGGATGATGTTTCAAAAGCCTGATGTCACCACATTTCTATTTCCGCAGGAGTTTTTTTAAAGAGATATAATAAGATAGCCTCAGAAAATTTTAAACTTTTTTTAGTTAGGGTCTTGCTTCGAGCGAGGCCCTCACTTTTCGTATACAAAGTTCTACGGGCGTTTTGTCAATTGTAGGATGTATCACGATTTGCCACCCGCATTCGTTAAAGCAATTTCTGTGTCATCACCAACAGCTTTTTGACTCCGTTATGCAGCATATTGTTAGTTTTTTGAAAAAGTACTGTTTTGCTTAAATGGTTGCTTTTGAGTTTTGTATGTTTTCACACAGGAGCTTGGCATGTAGTTTGCCTTATGTTTTTCAGCAAAAGGTAAATCAAAATCAACACAGTGAAATTTTATTCATACGTATTATTTTTAACGTTACTATCTTTTCATGCTTACGGGCAGGAGTCCTATGATGTAGTTACCAAGGGAGATGAAGCTCCCGGTTTCACTGTGAAAACCATTAATGATAAAACAATCTGCCTTGATGATCTTGAAGGTAAATATGTTTTGGTGAATTTTTTCGCTACCTGGTGCAAGCCTTGCATGGAAGAAATGCCACTTATGGAAAAGTATATTCAACAGCATCTTGCAGGAGACGATTTGGTTGTAATAGCCATTGGACGCGAGCACAACATTAATGAGCTGGAGCTTTTTAACGAGCAAAAGAAATTTTCTTTCCATATAGCCGCCGATCCCAAACGCAGTATTTATAGTCTGTATGCTGAAAAATATATCCCCCGCAATTATTTAATTGGTCCCACTGGAAAACTTATTTATACCCATATCGGTTTCAATAAAGAAGAGTTTAAAAGACTTGTAAAACTTATTGAAACAGAAATTGATAAATAAACCTATTGTTTTTTTTGATGGTAACTGTGGTTTATGTAGTCGCAGTGTGAAATTTATCATCAAACGTGATCGTTATAAGCATTTTTTATTTTGCCCACTGCAATCTAAAACTGCTGATCGCTATTTAGATGGTGATTTGCTTAATGCAGAGAGCGTTGTACTACTGGAGGATGGTCAGGTCTATACCGAATCAGAAGCAGCATTTAACATATTAAGGCACCTGAAAACAGTTTGGCGATTTTTATTGGTTTTTAAATTTTTCCCAAAAAGTATTACCAATGGGGTTTATCGATGGATTGCACGTAATCGCAAAAAGTGGTTCCCTGATCCAAAGACCTGCCAGCTGCCCTCGCCCGAAGTAGCAAAGCGTATTATTCGCGAATAATCTCAATTTCACCACCTGCACCAAGTTTAATAATAGAAGAGGCTTTTTGTGCCATGGTGTTTTCCCGGTCATATTCCGCCACATAATTACATTGATCGAGGATTTGTTCATTGATTTCATCGAAAATTTTGGCAGGTGCTTCACCAGTAAAGTTAGCCGAAGTAGATACAATGGGCTTTTTAAATTGTTGAAGCAACTTATTACACCATGGGTGATTAACTATACGTATACCAATTGTACCATCATCGGCAATGAGGTTGGGTGCCAGATTTTTGGCTTTTGGCAAAATTAATGTGAGTGGAGATGTGGCTGCTTCATAGAGGTCGTAGGCCACATCAGGCATTTCTTCAATGTAAGAAGCTACACGGCCAATATCATTAAGCAGAATGAGCATGCTTTTGCTGGTATCTCGCTTTTTAATTTTGAATAGGTTTTCTACAGCTTTGGGGTTTGTGGCATCACAACCAAGCCCCCAGATTGTATCTGTCGGATAACAAATGATCCCGCCATTTATCAATGCTTCTTTAGCTTTTTTTATGTCTTCGTTCATAGTGAAAGCGTTAAAAGTTACACGGCTACTTCATAATCTCTAAGCGCATCATTTAAAGATGTCTTTTTATCGGTACTGGGTTTTCGTTGTCCGATAATCAGTGCACAGGGTACATTGTAAGTTCCTGCATTGAACTTTTTGGGATAACTTCCAGGTATTACCACTGAGCGTTCCGGAATCATACCTGTATATTCTTTGGGTTCAGAACCTGTAACATCAATAATTTTTGTTGATTTGGTCAAAACCACATTGGCTCCCAAAACGGCTTCTTTTTTGATGTGTATACCTTCTACTACAATGCACCTGCTTCCAATGAAAGCGCCATCTTCAACAATTACCGGACTGGCTTGTAAGGGTTCTAAAACGCCCCCAATACCTACACCACCGCTTAGGTGAACATCGCGTCCAATTTGAGCACAAGAGCCCACCGTAGCCCAGGTATCCACCATAGTACCACTGTCTACATAAGCACCAATGTTTACGTAGGAAGGCATCATTATTACACCCGGAGCCACATAGCTCCCGTGGCGGGCAATGGCATGTGGTACTACGCGCACTTGTTTTTCTTTGTATCCGGTTTTAAGTGGAATCTTATCATGAAATTCAAATGGGGCTACATTAATTGTTTCCATTTCTCTTGTTGGGAAATAGAGTACAACAGCTTTTTTTACCCATTCATTGATGATCCATCCATTTTCTGTGGGTTCTGCCACTCTGATCTCGCCCTCATCCAACATTTTTATTACGCGGGCAATTGTGTTTTTATTTTCTGTTTTTTTAATCTCAGCTCTGTTGTTCCACAGGTAGTCTATCTGTGATTTCAATTGTTCGGTAGTCATGAGGATTTGTTTGTGTTGGTGTTTGAAATATTGCTGACCGCTTTTGGGCCATGATATTTATTAAAATGAATGTCTTTGATGCGAAGTTGAAGCGTTGTTTTATTCCGATACGTATTTTCGTCGATGTTGTAACATATATGGAAGTTTGTTTTATCAGCAACTTTGTGCCAGTGCTCAGCCTGGTTAAATGCAATGCTGGGGAACAGCGTTTCTCCGCCCTTTTTATCTGCCAACATAAGTTTAAGGTGTTTGCCGTCTTTTCCCACACAACGGCTGAAGCCCGAATCGCACAGGTTTTCAGTAATAAAAACCGGAGCCATGTTTTCAGGGCCAAAGGGCTCAAATTGCTTGAGAATACGGAAAAATTTAGGCGTAATCTGGTCCAGTGAAATCACCGCATCGGCATGTAATTTTTGCACTGTTTGGTCGGGCTTAATGCGTTTGTTCACAACTTCTTCGAACCTCGATTTAAATATATTGAAATTTTCTTCTTTAATTGACAGACCTGCTGCATACATGTGACCGCCATAGTTTTCCAGCAAATCACCACATTCTGTAATGGCTTCGTAAATATTGAAGCCAAAAACAGACCTTGCTGAGCCTGTTATAAGTCCGTTGGACCGTGTAAAAATGATAGTGGGTTTGTAATAGTGCTCCACCAATCGGGAGGCTACAATTCCAATTACGCCCTTTAACCAATTGGGATTAAACAAAACGATGGATTTTTTGGAATCCAATCCTTCCTGCATCACAAGATCAAGGGCTTCTTTGGTTATCTGGCGGTCTACATCTTTACGGCTCTTGTTTTCATTGTTTATTTTTTGACTAATGGCTCTGGCTTCTTCCAAATCTTTCGACACCAGCAAGTCTACAGCCATTTGCCCGCTGTCCATGCGGCCTGCTGCATTAAGCCTTGGTCCAATTTTAAATACAATGTCTGAAATAACAATGTGTTTGTCGAGCTCTGATACTTCCATAATAGCCATTAGTGCCATTGATGGGTTTTCGTTGATTTTTTTTAGGCCATAATGTGCCATTATACGGTTTTCGCCAATGAGCGGAACAATATCTGAGGCGATACTCACTACCAGAATATCCAGATACTCATACGCTTTGCTCATATCCATGTTGTTGGCCGACAAAAAGGCCTGTATGAGTTTAAAGCCTACACCGCATCCGGATAGTTCCTTGAACGGGTATGGGCTGTCTTTTCTTTTAGGATCCAGAATTGCATGAGCATTGGGTAGCGTATCATCTGGTGTATGATGGTCGCAAATAACGTAATCGATGTTTTTTTGATTGGCTAATTCAATTTTGTCAATGGCCTTAATACCACAATCGAGTGCAATGATTAAGGATACGTTATCTTTTTCAGCGTAATTGATGCTCTTTTCAGATATACCGTAACCCTCACTGTATCTGTCGGGTATGTAGTAATCGATGTTTTTATGAAACTGGTGAAGAAATGAATACATTATGGCCACCGAAGTAGTTCCATCAACATCGTAATCACCATAAATTAATATTCTTTCATTGTTTTTCAGCGCCTTATTAATCCGTTCTACGGCTTTTTCCATATCGACCATCAGGAATGGGTCGTGGAGGTCTTTTAGTTCGGGACGGAAAAACGATTTGGCTTGGTCATAATTAGTAATATTGCGCTGTACTAATAATTGCGCTAAAATTTCATCTATATTAAGTTCGTTTGCTAGTTTTGATATGACTTCGGGATCGCCTTTTTCCTTAATAACCCATTTTTTTTCTTCCATAATGCTGCACTTTTCTGACACGAAGGTGTTCCGGCCTGGCATAAAAAGAGAAACAGTACGGCACCCCAAAACAGAACGTAAAGATAGGCATAAAATCGCTGGTATTAAAATGCAAAAAAGCTAAATGGAGAAGAATTTTAGTAATTGCCTGTGAATTTTGGTTTTGAAATTTTCGACCCATTGAAAACTTAGCTATCTTTGCCGAAAATTTTTTTGATATGGGATTTTTAGAATTGAGCGAACAGGAAGTAATACGTCGAAAAGCTTTGGAAGAGCTTCAGAATATGGGAATAGATCCCTATCCGGCGGCTAAATATGATGTAACCCACTATTCACAGGACGTTAAGGATGGTTACAAGGAGGGAGAAGAAAATATGCAGGAGGTTACCCTTGCCGGTCGGTTAATGAGCCGCAGAATTATGGGTAAAGCTTCTTTTGCAGAACTGCAGGATGAGAAAGGCCGCATACAACTTTATTTTAACCGTGATGAGTTATGTCCGGATGAAGACAAGACTCTTTATAATAATGTGTTTAAGAAGTTGCTCGATATCGGCGATATTATTGGCGTGAAAGGTAAAGTATTTAAAACAAGGATGGGTGAAATTTCTGTTAATGTGAACGATCTCACTGTTTTAAGCAAATCCTTACGTCCATTGCCAGTGGTAAAAGAAAAAGATGGGAAAACTTATGATGCATTTGCTGATCCTGAACAACGCTATCGTCAGCGTTACCTGGATTTAATTGTAAATGCCCCGGTAAGAGACACTTTTAAGAAACGTGCCAGGTTAATGCAAACCATGCGCAATTTTCTGAATGACAAAGATTATCTTGAGGTAGAAACCCCAATATTGCAGCCCATTTACGGTGGTGCTGCAGCAAAGCCTTTTAAAACACATCACAACAAACTTGACCAAACACTATACCTCCGAATTGCCAACGAATTATATTTGAAAAAATTAATCGTAGGTGGTTACGATGGCGTTTTTGAATTTGCTAAAGACTTCAGAAATGAGGGTATGAGTCGTTTTCACAACCCCGAATTCACTCAAATGGAGTTGTATGTGGCTTATAAAGATTACAAGTGGATGATGGAACTTGTGGAGGAAATGGTTGAAAAGATAGCCATTGAATTGCACGGCTCTACAAAAGTACAGGTCGGAGCGCATGAAATAGACTTTAAGCGTCCATGGAAACGATTTACCATGTTTGAAGCCATTGAGCATTTTACGGGTATCGACATCAGTAAAATGGACGAAAAGCAACTGAATGATACAGCTAAAAAGCTTGATGTGGAGATAGACGATTCAATGGGTAAAGGCAAACTGATAGATGAGATTTTCGGCGAAACCTGTGAAGCCAAACTAATACAACCTACATTTATTACTGATTACCCGATAGAAATGTCGCCCCTGGCCAAAAAGCACCGTTCTGAAGAAGGTCTTGTAGAGCGCTTTGAAGGCATAGTGAATGGTAAAGAAATATGCAACGCTTACTCTGAGCTTAACGATCCGGTTGATCAGCGTAAACGCTTCGAAGAACAGTTAATGTTGGCTAAGCGTGGCGATGATGAAGCCATGATGCTGGATGAAGATTTCCTGAAATCAATTGAATATGGTATGCCACCTACAGCCGGCCTGGGTATTGGCATTGACCGTTTGTCTATGATTATGACGAACTCCAATTCCATTCAGGACGTATTGTTTTTCCCACAAATGCGCCCAGAGAAAAGAGTCCAGGTTGATCCGGCAGAAATGTTTATTGAAATCGGCATACCCGAAGAATGGGTGGAAGTGGTGCAAAAAGTCGGTTTCACTACAGTTGCTGAACTTAAAGAAGCCAATCCCAACAAATTACACCAGCAGCTTTGTGGAATGAATAAAAAGCACAAGATGGGTCTGCAAAACCCTAAGCCTGAAGATGTTAAAAACTGGGTGGAAAGTTAATACACGCGAGTAATATAAAATGAGGCTGTCTGAAAAGGCAGCCTTATTTATTACTTGCCGGGTTAGTTTGTTTTTCGAGCTGAATTATATCATTCGGTCTCTTAATTGATATATTTGTATCCAAAACTACAATATTATGAAACTAATTACTTCAATTTGCTTAGCTATTTTTACTTTAACAGGTAGTGTTTGCGCACAGCAGGTTTACGAGCACGGCTATAAAGTAAAAGTGGGCGATAAGGCTCCGGATTTTACCATTAATGAGGTTGAAGGAAAAACATATAAATTATCAGATTTACGGGGCCATGTGGTTATGCTGCAATTTACGGCTTCATGGTGTGGAGTGTGTCGTCGTGAGATGCCATTTATTGAAAAGGAAATCTGGCAACGCGGAAAAGATAAAGGACTTAAAGTTATCGGTATTGACCGGGATGAACCTGCAGAAAAAGCGAAGGAGCTTATAAAAAGTACAGGAATAACTTATCCGATGGCGCTGGATCCCGGTGCTGACATTTTTGGACTATATGCACTAAAGAAGGCCGGTGTTACCCGGAACGTGATTATTGACCGAAAAGGTAAGATTATCTTCCTTACCCGCTTGTTTAAGCGTGAGGAATTTGATAAGATGAAAGAAGTGATTTTTCGTGAGCTTGAGAAAAAGTAGAAGCCGGAATGATTCCGGCTTCTGCTATTGATTCTTTATTTTGTATTCTGATCGATTACAAGATTAATGGCTCGCTGACAAGCAGGACAGAAATGCCCTGTTCTGGTAAACATTATACAGTTAGGAGCTGAGCGGTAAATACCATGACTGTGGTACTGGGCTCCTTCATACAAACCGGTTTTGCCGGCATATTTAATGTTATTCAGGTATTCTTCTTCCCATTCCCTTTGGGCTATAAAAAATTCGTTCATTTCAGATTCGGGAGTTTTTGCTGCCCGTAGTTTTTCTCTTTCTTTTTGTGTTTTAATGCTGTGCGCATCAAATTCCTCTTTTCCCCATGGTGTAGGAAGCGGAATATCTTCATCAATCATATCACCCCACTTAATTTTATCTTTTTCGGTGTATGTAGTTACATTCAGTTCCCAGGGCTCCTGAATAGATGAACCCATTTCGTAGGCTGTGGATGATGCATAATATTCATCGGCCAGGTCGGCAAAGTGGTGCCCAAATTCGTGGACATAAAGATAGTCTTTGAATGCATTATCAGCTGCTGCGGTAATGTACAGGTTGTAGATTCCGCCACCGCCGTAAATGCTGTCATTCATGATAATTGCAGTATACTCGTAAGGTGCATTTGCTGCTGCATCGCGAATGGTTTTATTATCGAACCCCAGGGCGTATCGTTCCGAATCGAAGGCTCCGTATGAAACACTCAGGGCCGAGCGACGGTAAATATCCTGATGTGGGTGAGCTAAGCCAGATTGTGGCGAAGGAACTTCTACAAGCCGAATATTAATATCGTTCTTTCTCGAAGCAAATGGTTCTGTCCCCAGCAGGGCATTGGCAAATGCCTGCGCATCTTTGTTAAATTTATCCATTTCACTGGCTGTGTAACCCTCACTAAGCAACACAATATCAACTTTCTGTTTGGGATCACCACTAATGTGTACATCCTTGGTTTTTAAATACTGACCGGGCTCGGCCTGGTTGGTTCTCCAATGTTCAGATTTTATATCGTGTTCCCAAACTTTTTCAAATTTGTAATTTTTATTGCGTTTCATCATGACCAATTTTGCAGCGTTTTTGGGCCATGGAAAACGTACTGATTCATGATAGGCACCCCAGCCTTTTTTTGCTTCAGGTGTGGTTTCCCATTCGCCATATATGCTTGCAAAGCCTTTTGAGTAAATGGTTTTGCCACTGGGTTTGTCTATAACTTTGAAAAAATATTTTCCCAGCTTAAGCTCATCTGTTAGCTGAGTTGTACTACCTGCCCAGATGCCATCAGACACAATTTGATCAAAAGCAAAATGCTCTTCATTGGAATTTCCGGTATGGAAGTAATCGAAGCGCATGGTTTTATCAAGAAAATAATTTTGAAAGTCCGATCCTTGTGTGCAGCCCGAAACAAGGACGGCTAAAGTAAGGGTGAAAATTTTTATGTACTTCATGGTCTTTTAATTTTGAGCGATTAACATTTTCTCAAATTTAAGAAATTATGTGGCAAGAATATATTGTGCATAAGAAATGTTCAATTGCGAACATGCAACAAATGCTTTATAATTTGTTATAAATAAATCGAAAGGCAGGTGAAAATACCTGTATTTGAGTTTTAATGTTTGTTTTTTTTTAATGTTTATAAAAATATTCGTAATTTGTACTTGATCAATACCTTATTTGCATGATAAAAGCAACTGAACCGGGATATATTACAATAAGCAGCGATTACGAACGCCTGCGTATTCCATACGAGGCTATAATGTATATCGAAGCCAGGAAAAATTATGTAATATTGCACACTTTCCGTGAAAAAGTTATAAGTAATACTCCGCTCAGGGTATTACTCTATGATTTGCCTGTTCGGTTGTTCATTCAAATCCACCGAAATTATGTTGTTGCAATAAGTCAGGTTGATGCACTGGAACCAAGCAGGGTTACGTTAATTAATAATGAAAAGGTTCCATTATCAAAGAACTATCGGCAATCATTAATCAACACCTTACTTGACCTGGGAGTGATAGAAAAAGGTTTTTAACCGTAAAATACAGGGGCAAACTCATGTGTGGCAGATTTATTTTAGCTCAAAGAATTGAAAAGTTAGGTGAACGGTTCAATGTTAATATCACTGACGACATCGTTTTTGAGTCTGCTTACAATATCGCACCCGGCGATTGGACGCCCGTAATAGCAAGCAATGCTCCCGAACAGATACAATTTTTCAGGTTTGGTCTTACACCATTTTGGGCCAAAAAACCCATGTATTTATTTAATGCAAGGTCAGAAGGCGACCGAAATAAAACCAATGATCCGCAATTTAATGGAAGTAAGGATATTATTAATAAACCAGCTTTCAGGAAACCCATTCGCACACAACGATGCCTGGTGCCAGCAGATGCTTTTATCGAAGGTACTACCAACGAAGGTTTGAAGCAACCCTATGTAGTTTATTTGAAAAATAAAGTAAGACCATTTGCATTTGCGGGGATTTGGGATCAGTGGGAAGATAAGCAAGAAAATAAAACAATTTTGTCATTTAGCATTATTACCACAACTGCAAATAAGTTACTGCAAAAATTACCACACCACAGAAGTCCGGTAATTTTAAATCAGTCTGATGAATTACGCTGGCTAAACCCCGATACACCGCTAAGCTATATTACACAAATGCTCAGGCCATTTCCGGCAGATTTAATGAATGCATATCCAATTGACAGTAAAATTAGCCATCCAGGGGCAAACGGGCGTGAATTAATAGATCCGGCAGGCCCACCGCTGGAGCCTGATGATCAATTTGAAGTGGGCAACCATATTGAAAAAAAGGGTTTTGGGCGGCGAAAAATCAGATAACCTGTTAATTTCTGCTCTTTTTTTATGTTTTAATCGATTGAAAGGTATATTTGTAGCATGGGTTTATTAATTGTTTATTTATTTATTGCAATAGGTATTTCCTTCCTTTGCTCAATATTGGAAGCAGTATTGTTATCGACTCCTGAATCCTATATTGAGATTTTAATGACCGAGAAAAAGAAAGGTGCAGAAAGCCTGAAAAATCTGAAAAATTCAATCGACCGGCCATTATCAGCAATATTATCAATAAACACCATAGCTCATACCATTGGTGCAGCCGGAGTAGGGGCTCAAGCGACAAAAGTTTTTGGTGAGGTTTATTTCGGTCTTGTTTCGGCCGTTCTTACATTGCTGATTTTAGTGCTGAGTGAAATAATCCCCAAAACCATTGGCGCTACTTATTGGCGAAATCTGGCCCTCGTATCCGTTCCTGTCATCAAGGTTTTTATGTACATAGCTTATCCGTTTGTAATAATGTCTGAACGTATTACCCGCATCATTGCCAGAAAAGGCCAGGCATATTCTTTTAGCAGGCAGGACTTGTCCACAATGGCTTCTATTGGTTACAAAGAAGGCGTTATAGGCAAAGATGAGTCGTCTTTTATTTATAACCTCATGAAACTCAGAGATGTTTCAGTAGAAGATATTATGACACCCCGTCCAGTAATGATAAGTGTGCCGGACACGTACACAGCAGCAGATTTTTTTAAACAAATCGATGAGCTTTATTTTTCGCGAATCCCGGTTTATGAGGGAAACAAAGAAAATATAACCGGCTATGTGCTTAAGAGTGATATATTGGAAAAGGTTGCGAAGGACCAGCACAACGTAAAAATCAACACATTGAAACGTGAAATTACCAAGGTGTATGAGCGCATTCCGGTTCCCAGACTTTTTCAGCTTATGATGAAGAAAAACGACCTTATTGCGCTGGTTATTGATGAATATGGCGGCACAGAAGGTATTGTTACTATGGAAGACATTATTGAAACCTTAACCGGGATAGAGATAGTGGATGAGAAAGACACCCATGTTGATTATCAGAAACTTGCCCGTGAGATTTGGAAAAAAAGGCTGGATGAAAACCATAACCGCATTATTGATGATTAATGGCTAGTGTCATCTCATGCTTGAAATGACGGGTAAGTTGAAGAAGTTTTCATTTTTAGCAAGGCAAAAAATGTGCGCATAGCAGCGTTCTGTAAACATTTTTTAACGCAGATAAAAATGAAAAGAACAATACTTGGCCCGTCAGATTAAGCTTGACTTGACACTAATGTTGAGCTCCTGTTGGAGCATTTTTAAAACAACCTTATCAACCGGGAAAGTTAAATCATCTTCATTCAATTCCGCAATGGGCACCCACCTGAAACTTTGGGGGTTTTTATTTGCTGGATTAAAATCGTTTTTTTTATCAGTTACTACCAGCCTTTCTGGTTGTATTATTTGAGCTTTATAGTAAATTGAAATGAGTTGCATGTTTTCGTAAAACCATCCTTTTTGATAAAAGTCGGTGGTGTAATAGTGCGAGATATTATTGATTTCCAGTCCGGTTTCTTCCATAAACTCCCTGCGCAGGCAATCAATTGTGCCTTCGCCTTTTTCAAGTCCTCCACCCGGAAATTTTGTCATATATTGGCCTAACCGGTATTCATCGGTAAGTAGCAGCTTATTTTCAGCATTAATTATCAGGCCATAAACTCTGATATTGAATTCAGATAGCTTTTTTTTACTTGAGGGCATGGTTTATATGTTTTTTTATGGTATCAAATTCGGTTGGTGCAAACCATGCTGTGGACTTATTGCGTCTGAACCACGACAATTGTTTGCGGGCATATCTTCGTGTGTTACGTTTGACTAATGCTTTGGCCTCAGTAAGTGAGATTTCTCCATTAAGGTATTTGAATATTTCCTGGTAACCAACCGTTTTTAGTGGCACAAGCTCTTGCCACTGGGACAGGCTTTTTACTTCATTGATAAGTCCTTTTTTTATCATTTCATCGACCCGCTGATTAATTCGGTTATGCAACTCCTGGCGGTCTGTATCCAGAGAAATTCTAACGATATTGAAATCTCTTTGGCGGATTTGTTTTTTTCTGAAAGAGGAAAAAGGTTTACCGGTTTGCCAATATATTTCTACGCCCCGTATAAGCCTTGCGGGGTTACTAATGTCAGTTTCAGTAAAATAATCGGGGTCGACTGTTTTAAGGATTTTCTGCAAGGCTTCTATACCTTCGTTTTCAAGCAGCTTCTTGGCTTCCTTGCGTATTTTAGAATCGATATCAGGCATATCGTCAATGCCGGTACATACAGCTTCGATATACATACCGCTTCCTCCGGTCATAAAAATGATATCGTGGTGTTCGAATAAAGCTTGCAGTTTTGCCAATGCTTCGTGCTCATAGGTGGAGGCATTGTAATGGTCATGAATACTGATATTCTGAATGAAGTGATGTGGAACAGCCGCAAGCTCTTCAGGTTCAGGAACGGCTGTACCTATGGTCATTTCTTTAAATATTTGACGGCTATCAGCAGAAATTATTTCACTGTTGTAGCTCTTTGCGAGCTTAATTGTAAGGTTGGTTTTTCCAATAGCCGTTGGGCCTGCAATTACTACCAATGTTTTTTGCATGCTGCAAAGGTAATGATTCTATGAAAAGGTTGTGTTCAGATTAAAATAGAGATGCGGATTTTTAATTCTCTGAAAATGAATCGAGTAGGTTGTCGATGTAGGCTTCACCCATTTTTATTTGCCGGGGCGGAGTGCCTTCAGCATGCAATAATCTCGGAATAAGGTCTGCAGGTTTGGCTTTGATTTTTTCACGTAATAGAATCATAAATCCCCGTTCTGAAAAGTAGTCGAAAAGGTAAAGCATTTTTTCTCCGGGTTGCCTGAAAACATCTTTAAGCTGTACATCACCCATATATTCTGTGATATAAAGCCCTGAATTAACATCCATTGGCATGAGGGTGAATTCTTTCTGTTTCTCCCATTTATCGTTCACCAGGAAAAATGAAGCCAGGTGTGCCTGGTCATAGTCACAAGCCGTTTGAATAGCTTTATGTAAATCGAGCAATGTATGCGAATGATACATTTCAAGCTCTCTTACAAAGCTCTTTTTTTCATTGGATAATATTGAAAATCGCAGAATCCTTTTCATCGTTTGCCTGGTTTAAATTTACGCTCATGGCAGTTCTGTAAGGAATTTCATTGTATCTACATTGTCTGCATAATCATCTATATCTGGTTCTTGAGCACTACCTAAATTTACGGAATTAATTGATTCATTTCCAACTATACATTGAATTTTTTCAGCATTTAGTTGTAATATTTTTTCCATATTTTTCATGGAATCATAATACTCGAAGTGCACAATTCCGACCTGACTATTGAGGTGTTTTTCATTACTTAAGAGCACGGGTCCCGCGTCGATGCAGGGTATATCGAGTGCATTAAGCCGGGCTTTCTGGTACCTGATATTGCTGGCATATTGCTCATGATTGAGCATCCAGTTGAATTTTCTGAGTGCTTTAATCAGACGCTCTAAAATAGTGTTGTTTGGTATGTATATTTTAGAAATATTGCGACATCCCAATCCGAAAAATGTGCAGATATCATCTGCAAGGGAGGTCAGTTCCGTTATGGATTCTTTACCGGAAAGTACGGCTACACTGGTTCTGTTTTTTCTTATAATTCGTGGGATTTTTTTGTAATAATAATCAAAATACCTTGCTGTGTTGTCGCTTCCGGTTGCAATGAGCGCATCAATGTCTTTTGGTATTTCTTCTACAAACTTTATTTTTTGTTGGTAATGGGGTTCTATTTGTATTAATTCGTTTGCCAATACAGGAAACAAATATTTGTCTTTCCCTGAAAGTTTAATAATTGCAGTATGCCCTGACATAAGTGTGCAAAGGAAATCGTGAAATCCAACGAGTGGTATATTGCCGGCCATAATAATACCAACCTTTCGATTTTCATCAGGAGCGTTGTATTTATTAATCCAGTTTGAAAGTTTTTTGTGCGTAAGCCAGGGAAGTATGTTCCCCAAAGCTGTTTTTGTAAATTCAGGTGTGAACCACGGGTTGTGTTCATATGATTTCTGAATAGCCCTGTTAAGTGGCATATTGATATCTGAGGCATCCAGTGTTTGCTTCATTTTCCTGCTTAGCTTCTCAAAAGCTTTTATGTGTATTGAGTTTTTCAAGATAATCTAAAATTATGCTTATTTTTATGCTTTTACAAGGCGTGAAATTACATACTTCATTTGAGTAAATTGTATAGTTGCCCAGATTATGATGCACATCAAATGAACCAATTTAATAAAATTTGTATTTAATGTAAAGAATTATGCATTTCCCGGTACTCATAGATTTATTAATTATTTTTTCATTGGCACTGTTGGTGAATATTATATTTCAACGGTTCAATGTCCCTTCTATTTTAGGTTTTATTGTGGCGGGTGTGTTGGCGGGCCCGCATGTTTTTGGTCTTGAGACCAACCCCGATGACCTGGAATTGCTTTCAGAGATAGGTATCATGCTTTTGCTTTTTACTATAGGTATAGAGTTTTCCATAAAAGATTTAATGCAAATACGTAAAACCGTTTTCTTAGGTGGTGGTTTGCAGGTATTTCTTACCACATCAATTACCTTTTTGCTGACTTTTTGGGCTGGATATGCCTGGCAGTTATCCGTTTTTTTTGGTTTTCTGGCAGCTTTGAGTAGTACAGCAATTGTGCTGAAAGTTTTGCAGGAACAAAGCCTGATGGCTCAACCATACGGCAGGGGTAGCCTGGGATTGCTGATTTTTCAGGATTTGATAGTAGTACCAATGATTTTGCTTGTACCTTTTCTGACAGGTGGTATGGAGCAGCCGGGCACGGAGCTTTTATGGATGCTGGTTAAGGTAGCAGGGCTGATACTTTTCACAATATTAGGCTCACGATATATTGTACCACCATTGCTGCATATTGTAGCAAGAACACACAAGCAGGATTTTTTTATACTCACCATCCTAATCTTAGGATTTGGGGTTGCTGTGCTTACAGCCATGTTGGGGCTATCATTAGCCCTTGGAGCTTTTTTGGCTGGCTTAATTATATCAGAAACAGACTACAATCACGAAGCTTTTGGTAATATTGTCCCTTTCAGAGATATTTTTACCAGTTTCTTTTTTGTGCTGATAGGTATGTTTCTGAACCTGGAATTTATTGCAAATCATGTCTGGGTTATAATAGGTTTAACCGGGATTGTACTTGTACTTAAAACGGCAATTGTTACATTTTCTGCTTATGCTTCAGGTTACAGGGCAGGTGTAGCCTTAATAATGGGGTTGGCGTTGAGTCAGATAGGAGAATTTAGTATCCTGCTGGCTCAAACAGGCAGGCAGTACGATTTACTATCGGTTTACTACCACCAGATGTTTTTAAGTGTCGCACTGATGACCATGGTGATATCTCCGTTTCTAATAAAATCCGGACCTCAGTGGTTGTTAAAATGGCTTCCTTCAAGGTTATACCATAAACGGTTAATTACACATAGCGATGAACGTAGCGTAATTAGTTTTAAAAAACTTGAAAATCATCTTGTAGTTATTGGTATGGGGCAAAATGGTCACAATATTTCACATGCTGCGGAATATGCAAAAATCGACCATGTGATAATCGACAATGATGCTGATTTGGTGCAACAGGAGAAAAAGAATGGAGAGCCAATTATTTTTGGTAATGCAGAAAACATAGCTGTACTTAAACAGGCTGGTGTGGACCGGGCCGGCACCGTAGTTATCACAATTCGCAGCGCTTCATCTATTTATACCGCTTTGCAAAATATTCGCAGACTAACAGAAAATGCCTATATCATTGTTCGAACCAAACATGTGGAGGAACTCGAACATTTATACAAGGCAGGAGCAAGTGATGTAATACCCGGGGAGTTCGAAACAGCAGTGGAAATATTCAGGCGGGTACTCAAGCATAACCTGGTACCCGAAGAGGATGTGCGGCAAATGGCTGCTCACATGCGCGAGAATGGATATGGCTTATTCCGCCATAGAGAATATGAAACATCAAAGCCGTTCTCACCAAACTTTACAATTAGTGCTGTGCGGGTAGATTCCGATTCTGTTGTTTGTAATAAGTCCATAGAGCAATTGCGAAAAGAGAAGGTTTTTGATGAGCCTATTCTGGCCATTCAGCGCGGAGATGAGGTGGTTACAAATCCATCGGAAAACATCGAACTGCTAAAAGACGATATTCTTGTAGTGATGGCCCGACCAGAAGAGCTCGCGTGCAAATCATGCGTGTTTGAACCCGACGATACAAAGGTAATTACACCCGGCGGGCAAAAAGGATTTTAGTTTAAAAGGATATATTGACTGATGCATTAACATTTAAGAATATTATTGGCAAACAGATGCATTTTACTATTTTTGATTGATAGTTATCTGATATTTAAATTAATGTTTTGTCAAATGAAGAATTTATTATTGTGCGTATTGCCCCTGTTTTTATTGCCTGGCTGTAAACAAAAACCCATTGAATACGATTACGCCCTTGAGAATGACAATGGCATTTTTGTAGAAAAGTTTGATACATTGGTTCAAGATGAAAATAGATACACTTCAAATAATATTGTTTTTACGCCGGGCAGCGAATTTGTTTACAAGTATTATCTACAGGCCAAAAACGGCGATAAATATTTCTTTCAGTCCACAAAAGATGCTACCCAACTCCCAGCGAGGCAGCGATTTAATGCCTGGCAGCTTGTGCATTCTGACAGACTAACAGATATGTCGGTAGAAAAAGTCATATTAAAAGTCAGGCCAGGGCTTCAGCCTTTCATTGAGCATTTCCCTGATTATGACCAAACAATAATTGAGTATCATTACATGCAGCGCAACGGCAAAAGTCAGTATAATGAGGCTACAGGAGTAATTGAAAATGAGAAAAACATTTGGTTACATCCACCCCGTTCAAAAATGTTTAGAATGTTGGAGTTAAATCCTTTTCCATTTGTACAGGCACCTTATGAGGTGGAAAATAAATGGGAATGGTCATTGAAAATTGGCGATGCCTGGGGAGATGAGCGTTGGAAAAAATGGGAAGGCCAGATTGAAAATAACTATCAATATGAGATAACCAATATCAAAGAAATTGAAACAGCATTAGGAACTTTAGAGTGCATTGAGATTTCTGCTGTGGCATCGAGCCGTATCGGTCAAACAAAACTGGTATCTTATTTTCATGAAGAATATGGTTTCGTGAAACTTGAATACACCAATATTGATACTACCAAACTGGTACTGGAATTGAGTGAGATTAAGGAAAAATAGCCGATTTTCTCCCGAAAAAGCAACAAAATTTATGGCGAAACATATTTTAGTTGTCATACTGTCTTTGCTTGTGTTTCAGCTTGCCGGCCAGTCTTTTAAGCAACAGCAGAAGCGTTATCCAAGAGTAAGGGAGGCTTACGCTGAAAAGGGCCCGGGAATTAATAATTTGCTTTCGCAAAAAGGACTGGATTCCGGAAAACTTCGACTATATATCAGAGCATTCAAAACCGAGAAAAAAGTTGAGTTATGGGCCAAAAATGCAACAGATACTGTTTATTCATTGATCAGGGAATATGAGATTTGCAGAACCTCGGGAAAGATAGGGCCCAAGAGGTGCCAGGGAGACCGGCAGATACCAGAGGGTTTTTATCATATAGACCGGTTTAATCCTTACAGTAATTTTTACCTATCATTAGGTATAAATTATCCAAACTACTCTGATCGTGTATTTGGATGTGACCGTAATCCCGGAGGGGATATATTCATTCATGGTGCCTGCGTTACCATTGGCTGCATACCAATTACGGATTATTATATTAAAGAGCTTTACCTGTTGTGTTTAGAAGCTAAAAATTCAGGTCAGGCAGACATCCCGGTTACAATTTTCCCCAAGCGCTTAAACAAGGATAATTACGAAGCACTTGTAAATAAATACCGGGGCGATAATGATAAACTGGGACTATGGGCTGATCTAAAAAGAGGCTTCGATATCTTTAACAAGAGCAAGCAATTACCAGTTATTCGTTTTCTTAATGATGGCCGGCACACCGTTTCTAAATGACGTGTAGGGTTAGTCTATATAAATCTGGTAGTTTATGAACCTGTTGTCTGTTATAATTTCAACGGTAACTTCGCCATGTTTCGACAAAAGATCGACGAGGCTCGATCTCAAATCATTATCCCAAATTGTGTTTTTTAACTGTAGCGTGGCAATGTGTGTTTTTTGTAAGTTTAATTTTTCCGTAAGTGATTTGTATAGCAATAACCTGCTGTCCTCACGGGTATCAGGCCCAAAATAGCGCTCTTTATAATCAAAAACTTTATATCCATGTTTATACCATAATTGCAGGCTTGCATAGTTTTCTGGTCTTGATGCGAGGTATAATATATTTTTGCTATTCAGCCTGACTTGTTCTTCCATCATGTTGATGAGTGAGGTGGCAAGCCCCTTGCCTCTAAAGTCAGCATCTACAGCTATGCCATAGCAATATGCCGAATTTTGGAACTCAAGGTTGTAAAAGTCAGTATCCTCGAACATGAGCTGTGCTTCAGCAACAATATTTTCATCCTGAAAAATACCGTACAGGCCCACTTGTTCAGCAATGGTACTGAGCTCATGAATGCTGATTTTCTGATGTCCTTCAAATGCTTTGTCATCAAGCTTTTTGGCATCTCTGATGGCACGCTCGCCTTTAAGCTGCACAACATTGAAGTTTCCAGGTAGTTTGTTTTTCCTGTTTTGGTTAATTTGTTCGGGCTTTTTTGTCAAAGCTATCTACAATTTCTTTTAGATTTTTACCAAGATTTTGCAAGGAAAGTTGTGCATCATCGGTCAGTTTATGATTGGGGAATTCTTTTATAAATTTTTTGTAATAAATTTTGGCGTTGGCTGTATCATTAGCTTGATCATAAACAAAGGCTTGCATGAATAAGGCCATTGGGTAATGAGATGTGTTCGTGAAGTCTGTTGCTACAATATTGTAATAGTGAGCAGCTTTTTGATACATCTGGCTATGCATTGTGTATTGAGCGGCATTCATTATATAACCTGCAACAACCGTGTCTTTTGGGTTTTCTCGGTATAAGTTTTTATATAATGTAAGCAGGCCCTTTACCTCCTTTTTGTTCAGAGGTCTTTTTTTAGTTGTTTCGTTCAGGGTTTGCTCTATTTGTTCAATTTTTTGAATGAGCTGTTGTTTTTTATTCACCTGACAACTAAAAACCATGAATAGGCTGATATTCATCAACAAAAATAAAAATTTTGAGATTTTCATTTGCTACTTTTTACCTAAAATTGTTCTGTAGGTAACTTTAAATTTTCCTTTTGAGATACCTAATAATTTACTTTTAAGGATTTTTTTTCGCAAAGGTGAGATAAGATCAGTAAAGAGTATGCCTTCCAGGTGATCATACTCATGCTGTATAATTCGGGCTTTTGTTCCGGCAAAAGTTTCTTCTTTCAGATTGAAATCCCGGTCATAATATTTGAGTTTTATCTCGCCTTGGCGGCTCACATCTTCTCTTATATTCGGAATACTCAGGCAACCTTCGTTGAAAAGTTTTTCTTCGCCCCATTCTTCAACCATTTCCGGGTTAATAAATACTTTTTTGAAACCTTCTAACTCCGGATCATCTTCTGCCATGGGATTGGCGTCAATTACAATGAGTCTGATTGATTTATTTATTTGTGGGGCTGCAAGCCCAACGCCATCAGACTGGTACATGGTTTCAAACATGTTGTCAATAATTTTTTCGAGCTCGGGGTAGTTTTGATCAATCGCTTCTGCTTTTTTTCTGAGTGTCGGGTGACCAATAACGGTAACAGGATATATCATTTTAAAAAGGCTTATTTAAATAGGTTTGTAATATAATTGTAGCACTGATTTCATCTACCAATGCTTTATTTTGTCGTTGCATTTTCTTTAACCCTCCATCAAGCATTGTCTGATGGGCCATTTTTGAGGTAAACCGCTCATCTACTCTTTGTAACGGTATGTCGGGATACTTTTTACTCAGTTTTCGCAAAAAACCTTTAATATGTGGTTCAGTTTCCGATGGCTGGTTATTCATTTGCATGGGTAATCCAACAATTATTTCGTCTACTTGTTCTTTACCCATGTAATCTGATAAAAAATTTAGTAGTGTGTGTGTTGGCACTGTGGTTAAGCCACTTGCAATGATTCTGTCAGGGTCTGTAACAGCTATGCCGGTTCTTTTAAGTCCGTAATCGATGGCCAGGAGTCTTCCCATAATTGTTGTGGTGTTTGAAATTGCTGATTTTGCGTGCAAAGATACAAATATTGGGCCGTCGTTGAACCCAATAAGGGTTATAATTTATTTGACTATTACAAGCTATGATTTGGCATTATTGCCACACACAGTTTTTTACGGCCTTGTTGATGCAACTTAATCTGATTTCAATGGATAGCATTATTATCTTTACAGATTCGGACAATCATTTCTGAAAAGATTCGTAATTTTGAGTAAACAATTAAATATGAAGACCGACAAAGATTCGAAAAGCTGGCGGGGAAATGCAATTGCGCGTTTTTTTCTGTGGTGCTCAGGTGCCAGAATATACCTATTGAAAAAATGTCCCACAGAGATTAATATGTTTTTAGGAATTGGGACAGTGGTTTTTTTAACGGGAATTATGGCATCTATTTCAGGTGGATATGCATTTAACCTGGTTTTTAATTCAATGTGGCTTGCTGTTATATTTGGTCTTTTCTGGGGAACATTGATATTTTTCCTGGATTGGTATCTGGTGGCAAGTCTAAAAAAAGAGCGCAAATGGAGCAAAGAATTTGGAATGGCTTTACCGCGTATAATTCTGGCTCTTTTTATTGCAGTGGTAGTGGCCCGGCCTATAGAGATGAAATTGTTTGAAAAGGAAATTGATTTACAGGTGCAAAAAGCACAGCTGGACAAGCGCCAGGATCAAATGCAAAGTGTATCGAGTCAGTTTGGTGAAATTCGAGAGCTTAAACAAGAGAATGATTCTTTACAGCAATTAATTACTGAAAAGGCTGAAAGGCGCAATGAGCTCTATAATTTAATGATTGCTGAAGCTGAAGGCAGAAGCCCTGTTGGTATTATGGGGAAGGGGCCTGTATACAAAGAAAAACAGCAGGAGTATACTTATGCTGTGAATGAACTTGAAGGTTTAAGGGCACGGCTGGTGCCACAAATTAATTCCAATAATGAACGTATTGCCCGTTTGAACCGAAAAAAGGATGAGCTGGCTGCAGCAAATCAAATAGTTATTACACGAGCCAATGGTTTTTTATCTCGTTTGCGGGCATTGAGTCAATTGCAGGACCAGGAGCCAACGGTTCATTGGGCTTCAGTTTTTATTCTTTTGCTTTTTGTGGTAATTGAAATATCTCCTGTTTTAGTTAAGCTAATTAGTTCAAGAGGACCATATGATGAATTACTTGAGGCCGAGCAAACGGCCCTGAGTCATAAGGCCCGCAAACAGGTTTGGAAATATGCTTATAAAAAACATTTGTTTAAATCAGATCTTGAGCGGCAATCGAAATTGCAGGTAGCACAGAATGACAAGGTCCAAACAGATGCTTATGAGGCATTAATAGACGCAAAGCAGGAGATTAACAGAGAGCGGATAAAAAAATGGAAGGATCTTCAGCTAAAAAAGAATGGCGATACGATAGATAAATATTTTCCGGATTTGGTAGATATTGAGCATATAAAGAAGCATGAAAATGATGAGCAGGATCCTACTCATTCATCATAATGTACTTGAATTCAAAATCAACCATTTCGGCGAGTTCTTCTCCGACATCTCTCATGTCTTCGTCTCCTTCTTCGTAGTACCAGTTGATTTTAATATCAATACCGTTGTTGTGTAGTTGGTTGATGTATAGCAATATATCGAGGATAAATTTGGCTGAAGCAGAATTGAAATAGGAAAGTTTGAAGTCGAAATTGATCGTTTCTCCGTCTTTGATATTTTTATGAATAACGTCTGTATCTTCGAGGGCTTTTTCAAACCAATTGATTACCGGCATGTAAAATTCCCTTACATTTTCGGGCCTTGAGCAACCTGCAATTTCAAATTTCAGGTTTTCAGCGTCCAGTGTAATTGCGGGTGTTGCTTTTGTTTCTTGTATTTTGATTTTATCCATGCTGCAATATCTTTATTTTTATACAAAAATATGATTCTTTTTCGCTTACCCTGTTGAATGAATAAGCAATTTTTCGACTTGCATTCTTGCCGATTATGTAAACACCGAGTCCTGCACCTCCTTCACTGCTAATGTGGCTGTTGCGTAACTTTTCTGCAAAAAGTTGTTTCAACCTGTTATTGTTGGCGTTGATATATTCAATTTTTTCTTCCAGTTCATTTCGTTGTGCCTTTGAAACGAGATTGCAGGTCTCTATCATGATGCTGTTCTGTAATTCTTTTACAGTAAAACGGGGTAAATGTTCATCTGAAGATTGTTTGGCATGCCGCAGGATATTTTCCAGCGATTCTACTGCTGTTGAATAAACACGTTTACGACATAAAGTGGATAGATCTGAACGGGTCATTTTTTTGTTCAAATCTTCCAATAACTCATTTATAATTTCGTAGTTGAGTTTGCCGTTGTACGAAATGATAATATTTTCCTGCTTTTTTTCCATTAGCAATTAAAGCTGCAATATAGTAATATTTGATTTTATAACGGAAAAAGATTTTGTAGCTTTTATTAACGAAATGTTAAAGTGGCTATTTGACTGTTATATAGCTCATTTTGCAATTTTTTATATTTATAAGATTTTATATAATTGGCGCATTCTAACAACAAGCATTTATGTAATTGATGTAGTTGCGACGATAATTTAAAAAGAGGCAATAAAAACAAAAGCGGACAAACGCCCGCTTTTATATGTGTTCTGTGATAATTATTTTTTGTATTCTTTGTGGCAGAACCACCAGTCATAGCAATCATATTGGTCTTTACGCTTTTTGGCATCCTGAATATTATTGGCCGGAGGAATAATTACCCGGTCTTTCATAAAGTCATTATTTGGCCAGTTTGCAGGCATAGCAACTTTTTGTTTATCCGAAACCTGCAGCGCTTCAAGTGCACGAAGGATTTCTTCCATATTACGACCAATCTCCTGCGGGTAGTAAAGAATTATACGTATTGTACTTTCCGGATCTATTAGGAATACTGCGCGCACAGTCTGGCTTCCTTTGCCAGGGTGTACCATACCTAATTTTCCGGCAACAGACCCGTTCATGTCCGCTATTATTGGAAAAGGAATCTGAACGTCCATGTTTTCTTTGATCCATTCATCCCACTTAATGTGTGAGAATATCTGGTCGATCGAAAGTCCCAGCAATTCTGCATTCAACGCGTCAAATTTTTCTTTGCGTTTGGCAAAAGCCATAAATTCAGTAGTACATACCGGTGTGAAGTCTGCCGGATGGCTGAATAAAACAAGCCACTTGCCTTTGTAATCTTTCGGTAATTTTTTTTCACCGTGAGTAGTTTGTACGGTCATTTCGGGAAGTTTGTCCCCAATTAATGGAAAAGAATTTTCTTTAGGTTCCATGTGTGATTAATTTTTATGGTTTGTAAATAATTATTTAATATTTATAGTGGTTGGTACCTAAAGCACCAATCAATGAAATCGATTTTTATTAGCGTGTGGTTGAATGAAACATCCATACAAGTTTTTCCTGCTCGGAAATGTAATCGCTCATCATAGCATTGGTAGCTTCATCATTGAGTTCATCAGATAATGCCAACAACTCTCTTTCTTTTGCTAACAGGTATTTGAATCCTGAAAGCACTACCTCGATGGCTGGTTTTGCTTCACTTACGTTCAACGCTTCTTTTAGACCGGCTTTTTTGGTGTATTCGCTCAATGAGTGCACTGGTGTTTGGCCTATGGACAATATGCGCTCTGCAATTTCATCAATTTTCTCTGCTGCGTCGTCATAAAGTTCTTCGAACTTATTGTGCAGGGCAAAGAATTGCGGACCTTTAATATTCCAGTGCAGTCCACGCAGGTTCATGTAAAATATGTGATAGTCTGCAAGTAAATCGTTGAGTTTTAATGCAATTTTTTTCGCGTTTTCTTCTTTCTGTCCTATTATTTCTAAATAATTCATAATTCTGTTTTTTAGGTGTTAAAAAATTAATGTTTTCTATGGTAGTCTTTAAATCTACCGTTGATTTGAATTTGAATATCTTCTATGTTAAAATGACTTATTTTTTTCTTCTCGAAATAGTTTTCAATAAGTTCTTTTAATTCATTATCGTAATAATCTTCTATGCGGCCACTTTCTTCACAATAAAGATGGTAGTGTTTATCTGTGTATGCATCGTAGCGCATTACATCTTTATCGGTTTTAACTTTTTTAATTATGCCTTTTTCAGTAAAAGTTTCAAGCGCATTGTAAACAGTTCCCACGGCCAGGTTGGGATACTCGGTTCGAATGTATTGAATGATTTCATCTGCTGTTGGGTGGCTTTTCAGATGTTTTAATGCATCCAAAACAGCTATTCGCTGAGGGGTGACCCTGAGATCGTGGTCACTTATAATTTTCCTTATATTTTTATTATTGTTTTTCATCTTTCGTTAATTAGAACAGTTCTAATGTAGGAATTGTTTTAAAAAGTTTGAAAAAAATATAAAAAAATCTTTAATTATCTATTTAGTAGTATTTTATGTTGCGTAAAGTTTATACAAATAACCCTTGGTTTT
Source organism: Salinivirga sp. (assembly GCF_055145285.1). NCBI lineage: Bacteria > Pseudomonadati > Bacteroidota > Bacteroidia > Bacteroidales > Salinivirgaceae > Salinivirga > Salinivirga sp. The sequence goes on from NZ_JBSRDC010000059.1 coordinate 101,526, forward strand.
GTTTTAAAATTTAAGGCAAACAGATTTTTTTAATGGTTCCAGGAAGTAATAATTACTAGTTTCGTATTTATATGTACAATCGAACCATTTTTGTAGTTGGGAAATGGAAATATTGTTTGTTATGAGAACTAAAGATGTGCTGGCAGGGAGAAAAAACTGTTTGAAGACTTTAGGAGGCCTGTATATAAATTGAAAATCAAGCTTTGCCTTTATCTTGCAGGCAGCTTGATTTTCTTTTTAAATATTCCAAACACCTAATTCTTTTCTGGCCTATTTCAGGCTGAATTTTTTAAGACGCAATGGTATGTTTTTATCGTTTTTATCCAGCACGACTGCTATTACTTTTCCGTTATGAAATTGAATCTGATCGGGATTCAATACAATTTTAAAATCTTCAGATTCAACCTTTGATGTACCCAGGTATTCGCCATCTTCAGAGAAAGAGTAGAGTTGAAATGATTCTGCAGCCTCTTTGGTGGAGTATTTTACTGCCCAAAGGTTATTTGAGTCATCAATAAGTAATTCTGCAAAATAGGGTAGGTTAGAGGGGTAGTAATTGGGATCTTTTAACATCTCTACACCCCTGTAGTATCCATCTATCAGTTGTTGCTTTTCTTTTTTATTATAATGTGTACTTTCTTTAATGCTTTTTTCCACTACTTTTGCTTTCTGCATTGCTGCATCATAATAATCTCTTCGGTCCGCTTCGGTTATCTTTAGCGGCTCAATATCTATTTTAAATGAATTAATTTTATTGCCATCGGGGCTATAGACTTCAATTTTGCCTGATTTTGGAAATGCAATAATCAGGTTTCCATCCTTTGTGGAAGCAATTTGTGGGTTGAAAAAGCCTGGGTTTGAAAAGATTTGATTAAATGAAATCATGCCTTTGCCTTCCAGGTTTACAACAATAGTTTTCTCTTCGTCTTGTTCACGGGTTCTGTCTTTTTTCCAGATCACTTGCTCTTTCCCGGTAATGATGTTTTTAATGCTAATAATATTGCGGACATCCCCTCCTCCCATGGGCACATGTCCTAAAATTGCTATTTTATTGTTTTTTAATGGTACTGAATTTAATGGCATATAATCTATTTGCGCATTTTTGTAAAATGCACCATCCAGGTTGAACAGTCTAATCCTTCCCTGAACATCAGTGGTGTAAATGTATTTCCCATCCAAAACACCTTGCACCTCAGGTAGCATTGGGAACTGTCCTTCTCCTGATCCGTGTGATCCAATATTTGCTGTTTTTTTCCCATCTGCAGAGAATTTGTAGATAGTGTGTTTTGTTTTTTGGGTCATGTATGTATTGCCTTCATTATCAGTGACTATCTTTCTGTATTTACCTACAGGACGTTTATGTATTTTTTGGTGATAATCGGAGAACACCTGGTGCCAATCTGTTTGTGCACCATAAGCGTCAACTGCTTCAAACTTTGTAATGCCATCATTGTAATGTGTGGTATTTTGCCCTGAAATTGAAAGGCTTATGATGCCTGCAAATAATATTAGAATATGCTTTTTCATTTTGCTTAAGTTTTTAATTATTTATTTGTTGCTTTGAATGGCGCCTTCAAAGTATTATCTAATTCTCGGTATTGAACTGCTCTATTATTTTTCCGTTTTTATCTGTGATGGTAATGGTTACCATGCGTTGTTGCCATTGTTCATTCATGCTGGCTTGTTGCATCATTTCCCATTCCTGCATTCTCAGGTCGTACAGTTTTTGTTGCTCAATCCGTTGTTGCCGGAATAAAACAGATATGGTTATCAGCGTTACAATCGCTGCTGCCGATGCATATATTTTCACTTTTGGCCATAACTTTTTTGTTTTCAATGTTGGCTTGCTGAATTTGGGAATTGTGATTTGACCGGTTGTAGGTCGTTCATTTTCCAGCATTTGCCCAATAGCTTGCAACTCGTTTTTGTAAGAATGTAGCTTTTCTCTGCATTGGATGCAGAATTTCAGATGATTTTCAACCTGTTTTGTTTGTTCCGGAGTTAATTCATGATCCAGAAAAGCTTGTATGGTTTCATTTTTCAAACAGTTCATGGCACTCCTCCTTAATTAGTATTTGTAGTTTCTCAATGGTTCTTGACAATGTTTTACCTACTGATGCCGGGTTCATGTTTAGTACCTCAGCCATTTCGCGGTATTTTAATCCTTCCTGGTAAAGCATCAGTAAATGATATTCTTCTTTGCTGAGTTTTGCCAGGCCTTTTTCAAGTTCTTCCAGTTTTTCTTGTTCTTCAGTAGATAAAACTGGAGTATTCTTGTTGTTCAAATGCTTTTTTTCCTGTTGATAAATATCTTCGAGTTGCTTTTTTTTGTGGTGATTGACAAACAGGTTGTAAGCAACTTTATACAGCCACGATTTGGGATTTTTGAGTTTGTTTTTTTCTGTGTTAATTTGCATATACATTTTTTCAAAAACCTCCTGTGTAAGGTCTCTGCTGGACTCGTGGCATCGGGTTAAACGCAATAAGTATTTGTAAATGAGCGTGTAATTTGATGTGTATATGCTTTCAAAATCCATTTTTTGTGTTTTGTACTTTCTCAGACAAGCAAGATTACGTTTTGTGACAATATATGCGGATTTTTTTGTTTCTTTTAGTATTGAAATTAATATTACCCCTTATGCGAAAGATTTTAATTGGGGTTTATAGTCTTAAGTCAAAAATGGCAGACAGTTCTCCGGATGAATGGTTTCCAGCTCTGCGTTTTTATAAGTTGAAAGAAAAGCTTTCGGATTCTTTGTTCTTTTTTTTGGATTCCATTTGAATTCATAGCCAAACAATTTACCATCGCGCTCTTCCACAAAATCAACCTCTTGTTTGTCGTAAGTGCGCCAGAAATAATTGTTTGCGAAAATTTGATGGTAGTGCTGTTTTTTAATTCTTTCTATCACGCAAAAATTTTCCCACAACATGCCCATGTCCATGCGTGTGTCCGGATTGTTGAAATTGTTAATGAGCGAATTGCGTACACCATTGTCCCAGAAATAGTACCGGGATGTTTTTGTAACTTCTTTTCTCAGGTTTGATGAGTAACCGTTTATTTTTATAATAATGAAAGCCTTTTCAAGTAAGTCGAGGTAACGTTCTATGGTCTGTTTGGCTAACCCCAAACTATTGGATAATTCGTTCAGCGAAACTTCATTCCCAATTTGAAAAGCCAAAAGTTTTAATAAATCCGAAAGTTTTGAAGCATTACGGATTTTTTCCAGTTCAAGGATATCTTTGAAAAGATAGCTGTTGCGAAGGTTAATTAGATAAAACTGTTTTTGCTCATCATTGCTGGCGGTAAGCACTTCCGGATAAGCGCCATGAATTAGGTAGTTGTTGATATTTTGAAATATGTGCATTCCACCGTAATTGTTCGATAGTTCAAGCATGGACAGAGGGAACATTTTATAAGGAATTTGGCGGCCGGTTAAAGGCTCTCCTAATTGGTTTGATAATTCAAACGATGATGACCCGCTGGCAATGATTTTCATATCCGGGTTGGAATCTACCATAAGCTTTAAACCCATTCCAATGTTGGGAATGCGCTGTGCTTCGTCAATAAATACAATGTCGTAACCCCTGAAAGCTGCATTTATTGTACTTAAGCGCTGTGATGACAGTATGTCTTGTAAATCCAAATCGTCACCTGTTCCCAAATAAATTCTTGATTCTGACTTTTCAAGGTATTTTTTAATAACAGATGTTTTGCCAACCCGTCGTGCTCCCAAAATAGTCAGCACTTTACCGGGCTTAAGATTTCGGCTAAACTCTTTTTCAATATGTCTTTCAATCCATTTCATCGGGATGTTTTTATGTAAACTTAACAAATTTGTGTGAATTTAGCAAGTGACCTTGTCAAAATTATATGAATTTGGAGGGTTTAGTTGTCGTATTTATCAAAATTTGGCAAGTATCAGGCTTTATTCTTCCGAAAAATCCCTCAACATTTTGCGATAGCTGGAGAAAACATTGGCACGTGATACAAACCCGTAGTATTTTCCATTGCGCACCACGGGCAGGTTGTAATGAGATGATTGGTTGAATTTTTTGGCTACTTCGTCCATAGATTCATTCGGGTCCACAATTGGCGCAGGCATAAACATAAGTTCTCTTACATAAATTTTCTTGTAAAGTTCGCGCCGAAACATGATGTGCCTGATATCATTAATAAAAACTATACCCTGAAGCTGCCCATCCTCTTCAATCACAGGAATGATGTTTCTTTTACTCAGGGCAATTTCTTTAACCAAATCACCGAGCGTTGCATCGGGGTCGATAGTACGGAAATCAGTTTCAATGAGGTTGCGTACACTCATCATTGACAACACCACCTGGTCCTTGTTGTGGGTGAAAAGGTCACCACGGCGTGCCAAAAGATAGGTGTAAACAGAGTAACGCTCAAAGATGCGCACCACCGCGTAGGAAGTAGCTGCCACAATCATAAGTGGCATGATGAGACCATATCCGCCGGTAGTTTCAGCAATGAGGAAAATGGCTGTGAGCGGAGCATGTAAAACACCTGCAATAAGGCCCGCCATACCTACCAGTGCAAAGTTCGACTCAGGGATATTTTCAATTCCGGTAAGGTTGATAATTTTAGCATATAATAATCCGGTGTTGGCTCCCATGAAAAGCGTTGGGGCAAAAATACCTCCAATACCTCCGGCACCAAAAGTAGCCGATGTGGCAATAGCTTTGAAAAACATGACCAGCAGAAAAAGCCCAATAATGGCCCATGTTTCTGTGCGTAGGTCATAAAATACGCTGTTGTTAAACAAATACTCGTGATTTCCCTGAAGGGCCTGGTTAATGGCCTCATATCCTTCACCGTATAGCGAAGGGAACAGGAAAATAAGCACTCCGAGCATTGAGGCTCCGGCTATCCACCGTTTAAAAGAGCTTTCTACCCGGTCAAATTGGCCCTGAAGGTATTTGTACATGCGGGCAAAATATACTGATGAAAAGCCGGCAACGATTCCTATACCCACATAATATGGTGTTTGACTCATGACAAATTTGTGAACCACCTCGAATGGATATAGCACATCCTGACCCAGAAAAAAGTATGAGGTAAGTGCTGCAGCGCTGGAGGCAAAAAGCAGCGGAACAATTGATGCCATGGTAAGGTCAATCATAAGCACTTCAAGCACAAATATCGTGGCTGCAATGGGAGCTTTGAAAATGGCCGACATGGCTCCGGCTCCTGCACAGGCGAGTAACAGAAGGGTTTGCCGGCGGTTGAGCCGGGAGGCACGTCCAATCGCTGAACCCCAGGCCGCTCCTGTAGCTACGGTAGGACCCTCCAATCCAACGCTACCACCAAAACCTACGGTTAAAGCACTGGTGACTATGGAAGAAAATGTATTATGGCGTGCTATGTAACCGTTGTCTCTCGAAATAGCGTACAAAATGGTTGGAATACCATGTCCCACATTTCGTCTTATTATGTAGCGTACAAATATTATTGCCAATAATATGCCAATGGCGGGATAGGCAAAATACATGAAATTGTGTAAATCTACCGTAAATTCGGAAGTAAGCAGTTCCTGAATGAGGTGTACAGAGTTTTTGATGATTACGGCTGCAAAGCCTACCATAATACCAATTATTAAACTCAAAAAATTGACATACTGGCGGTCACTCACATTGGTACTGCGCCATATCATGAAACGTTCTATGATTCTGTTTCTGCCCATCTGCCAACAAAAATATAACCTTGTTTGGTATTTTTATGAATTTTGGGATAAAAATATCCGAAGTTTTAAGAAACACTCCGTTTTTTTAATATTTTAAAATTCTCGGTTACTTTTATTAATTGTTCAAATATCTGATGTTACCTGTACTTCAGCTTTTATCATGGGCTGGCTGCGCCCTTTGAAATGCGTCCATGGATTGCCCAAATATTTGTACCACGATAATGGTTCGTAATCGGGTTTGCTGAATCCCAGAATAAGGCCATACCTGGTAGCGTACTTTTCTTTTCGTTTGTGTTTGCCAAAGTTGACCGGGTAATAAAATGCTTCACCCTGGTTTATCCATTGCATGGCAACAAAAACTCCTTTTTTTGGAAATGGAATCTGATATTTAGCCAGGTCAACGGAAAACCATTTATTCCCTTTCCCTGAATAGGAAACTATAATGTTTTTATTAGCCAAATCTTTTCCAGGCAAATTGGTTGCAGTATTCATTTGGTAAATTCTGATCCTAAAAGGGCAGTTGGGGAATCCGTTTTTCTTTATGTAAAAGCTCACATTTTTTACATAACCACTTTTTTCTGTTGTATTTTTGATTTGAATGCCATGTTGAATGCCGATTACTCCAAATAATTCGTAAGGGGCTTTTTTTGTTATGATTCCCAATTCTTTTTCGATATAGTTTTTTGGAACTACGGTGACTTCTTCAAGATTAAAAATTTTTTTTTGAAGGTAAATCTTCTTGTAATTGTTCCCGAGCTTAAATGTTTGATGAATTGTTTCGTATCCAAGCGAGGATATGATGACGGAAAAGCTATCTACCTCGGTATTAATTCTTATGGAGAATTTACCAGCTGAGTCTGCAACGGTGCCCGTTTTTATTCCGGGAATTTCAACAGTAGAATAGGGAATAGGTTGATGGGTTGCTTTATCAAATATTTTCCCTTCAAAAACGGTTTGTCCCCATGTGGCATTTGTGGTTGCAAGTAAAAAAAGCAGGAAGATTGAAAAGGTTCTTATGGTAAAAAGCATTACGTGTATTTTAATGTTCTCCCGACAGGGAATATGGTCTGTCTCCATATTGTTGCCCGCGCTCTTTATTCGGACTGGCCCCCATTTCAAAGGTTAGCTTGCCTCCATCAGTTATCATGTTGTGTGTGATGTACAGCTTTGGCCAGTGCTTACCGTTTAAATATACTTTTTGCACATACCTGTTTTCGGGCGATTGGTTTTTTACCTCAATTTCGAAGGTTTTTCCATTGTCTAAATTGATTTTAGCGTTTTTAATGTTTGGTGATCCCAATACGTATTGATTTGTGCCGGGTGTGACCGGATAAAATCCCAGGGCAGAAAATATGTACCAGGCCGACATTTGTCCGCAGTCATCATTGCCACATAAGCCATCGGGAGTGGCTTTGTACATCTCTTTGTTGATGCGCCGAACCATGCGCTCTGTTTTCCAGGGTTGACCCACGTAGTTGTACATGTACGGCACATGGTGGCCGGGTTCATTGCCATGGATGTAATTTCCGATGATGCCAACCGACTCAATATCTTCGGTGTTTGCATACTTTTCTTCGGGCAATGGCATGCTAAATAAAGTGTCGAGGTGTTGTGCCAGCGCTTCGTCGCTGCCTTTCAGGAAGGCAAGGCCCATTATGTCATGTGGCACGAAGAGGGTGTAGGTATAGGCATTGCCTTCGATAAAACCCATGCCATGAGTAGCTAGCGGATCAAAATCATTGAGCCATGTTTTATCGTGCATTTTGGGACGCATGAGTCCGGTTTTCCGGTCGAATACATTTTTATAGTTTTCTGCTCTGACGCGAAGTGCCCGTACCAGTTTCTCCTGATTGGCCATTTTAGCCACCTGAAAAACAGCCCAGTCATCGTAACTGTATTCCAGTGATTTGGTCACGGAGTAAGGGCCATCGTCGAACGGCACATAGCCTCGGATACGGTAGATCTGGTTTTGATCGTATTTTGGATACCACGCAGTGCGTTTCATGGCATGCAGTGCAGTGTCAATGTTGATGCCCTGAATTCCTTTCACAATGGCGTCGGAAATTACCGATGCTGCATGGTAGCCGGTCATGCACCAGTTTTCATTGTTGTAGTGCGACCAAATGGGCAACATGCCGTGAGCGCTTTCCTGCTGATGCGCCAGCATGGAGTTGACCATATCGGATGTGCGTTCGGGTTGCAAAATGGTAAGCAGCGGGTGCAGCGCCCGGAACGTGTCCCAAAGCGAAAATATGGTATAGTTTGTGAAATCTGTTGATTCATGAATTTGCTGGTCCAGACCACGGTACCGGCCATCTACATCTTCATAAACTATCGGACTCATGAAAGCGTGATACATGGCAGTGTATAAGTTTTCCTTTACTTCGCGTCCGGCATCAATCTCAATTTTTTTAAATGCTTTGTTCCATTTTTTTCTTGCTTCTGATTTATATTGTTCAAAGTTCCAGTGCGGTGCTTCCTGTTGCAGGTTTTTGATGGCGCCTGCAATGCTTACGGCAGAAATGGCAAGTTTGACTTTTAGTGGTTGACCAATTTTCGGTGGCGGTTCTGTTCCGGTTCGTAAATCTTTTGGACTGAGGTAAACCGGTTTCAAGGACTCTTTAAATTGAAACCAGGCTTTGATTTTCTTGCCCGAACACTCGGGGAAACGTTCAATGTTGTCGAATTTTCGCCAAAAACCATTGTATTTTTCCGGTTTCTGGTTTACTAAACGGTAATCCATAATTTTTTCGGAGAATGTGATGGCAAAAAACACTTTTCGTTCGCGCGCCCAACCTTGTGTTTGCCGGTAACCGGTGATGAGTGTATCATTCTCTACCCGAATGGATGACCAGATGACTTTGCCATCGTAATTGTAAATGCCATGAAATAAATCCAGTAATATTTTACGTTTGCTCTTCGATTCGAATGTGTATTGGTGGATGCCCACATGCGTGGTAGCAGTTAGCTCAGCTTTAACTTTATAATCATCTAATTCAACGGTGTAATAGCCGGGAGAAGCCAACTCGGTTGCTTTGCTGTAACGGCTGCGATAGCCTTTGTCGGGTTTTGTGGAAGTACCCGGATTTAGTTTGGGTTGACCTTTAAACGGCATAATGAGAAAATCTCCCAAATCGGAGTGCCCGGTGCCATTGAAATGCGTGTGGCTAAAACCAACAATGGTAGAATCGTTGTATTGATAGCCGGCGCAATAGCGGTATACATCCTTATTGTATTCGCCCTCGTGAAAAAACATTACCGTATCGGTATCAGGGCTGAGTTGAACCATGCCAAAAGGTACTGCGGCTCCGGGAAAGGTGTGCCCCATGTCCTGAGTGCCCGTAAACGGATTAACATATTGAGCGGGATCGTTTTGGGCGAAACAATTTGTTACAATTGTCAGAAGCAGGAGTGTAATTGTTGTATTTTTCATGATATGTGGTTTATCATCGTGGGGGTTCCCATCGGTTAGCGTTATTCTTTTTCGGCCTTCTGCCAGTCAATTTGAAGTTGATAGGCACCTGGTATCTCATATTGACTTTTTGGTTGTGCATTTTTGCGGGCTTCCAGAAGGGCATGGCAAGAATTACGCGCAAGGCTTCCTTGTCAATTATTTTGTGTCCTGAAGATTTAAAAATCTTAACATTGCTTATTTTGCCCGTATCATTTACAATAAATTGAACATATACCTTTCCTTGCCAACCACGGTTTCTGGCTCTGTTGGGATAATGAATGTTTTGAGAAATAAAATTAAACAAAGCATTCTGGCCTCCGGGAAACATGGCAAAATGATTTGCTTCATCGTCGCTTACAGGGTTTCCTTCCAGGTCGAAATATTGGGCTTCCACCACATCATTGTCATCAAACATAACTTTTCCGCAAATTTCTCCCGTGGGGTGGTAATATTTCCAGGGCCCTTCCAGGGAATCTTTTACGTACCTGCCCTCTTTTGTTATTGTTGAAGAATCGGAATAGTATTGCCAATAACCATATTTGGCGGTATCTTTGAAACTAAACGGGCCTTTTTCCCATCTTTTACTGTTGGGGTAAACCCATTTCGAATCAGGAATAGAATCTGTAAAAAACAGAGATACTACATATTGGGCTGCTACTTTATTTGTATCGCGGTATTCCCGATTTAAATACCTTACAGTGTCCTGACTAAAGACCGGCTGATAAAAGAAATTAACAAGTAATAATGTGAAGATTAAGTTGCGGAACAATTTCATGAAATTGACTTTTTTGAACTTTTGGTTCCAAATTACAATATTTTTGCAAAGTTCCACAAGAATATTTCGGATAATCATTGTTTCACCAGTGCACAGACCATTTCTATTTTGCGAGGTTGTTTATCGTTTAGTAAAGCGCTTAGTTATTTATGGGATAACTTCATTATATGTTGGTTTTCTTTGAGTTTATTGCAAGCGAAGCTAAAACATAATTTAGTTGTCTTTGTTACAAATACATATACTGCAGGGTTTTGTTTTATGTGTTGTTAGGGGAGGTTGACTCAAAAATGATGAAAAAACATGGAAAAAACACGCAGTATTGCTCATAACCAGAGAATTTTTCAGATATTTGCTTATTAGAATAAACTGCTGATTAAATATTAAAACTAAATTACAATGAAACGGACACTACTTTTTACAGTATTGATAATGATGGTTTCTACTATTGCTTTTTACTCATGTGGGAATCCTGAGTATGATAAAGCTATAGAACAAGCCGATGCAGCCATGGAGAAAAAGGAATACAAATCTGCCAAAGCTTATTACACCAAAGCACTTAAGATTTTGCCGGATAAGGAGTATCCGCAAAAGCAGCTTGACAAAGTTAATAAGGTGCTGGAAGAAATAGCGCGCAAAAAAGCTATTGAAGATGAGAAAAAATTTAATGCATTGATTGAAAAGGCTGATGAACTATACGCTAGCGAGCAGTATGGGAAGGCTAAGGGGCAATACCAGCAAGCGCTGAATATAAAACCCAATGAAAAACATCCAAAGCAGCGCATTGCAGAAATCAATAAGATGATGGCCGAAGCAGAAGCCATGAAAAATTATCCTTATCATATCGTGGTAGGTGCCTTTGAGGTTGATCGCAACGCGGTTAATTACCTGGAGCGTATCAAACAAAATCATAGCCAACAGGCCCGCAGCCTGCCCATTGGAAGGCTGGATGCCATTACTTATAAATCATACAAATCGCTTAACGAAGCGTATAATGATTTGAACAAGGCACGTCAGATTACACCCAATGCATGGGTTTGGAAGAAATAGAACGGAATTAAAAACTAATAAAGCACGATTTCAGGATTGATTTCGTGCTTTTTTATTTTTACCTGGGTTTTACATTCAGGGTACGAAATACTCAGTCCTTTCAGTCTTATTGCAAGTGAGGGTTTCGCTTCAGGCGAAGCCCTCACAGTTCTTTGCTACCAATCGATGGCCGATTTGGACTCGACCTCCGATTATTCCGTTTTTGTCAACCTTCGTTTAGTCACGGCGCGAGGCATTGGTTTAGTTTTCGGAATTATTTCTCTCTTTCGGGAATTGAACCGTGAACTCGCACCGTGACTTGCCGGAATTTAAAGTGTCAGTAATATTGTTCCTATTTAGCCTTTATTTTTGACAACGCTGTTAGATTAGGTTTTAATAGCAAAAAATATTTATTTTGTTTATTAATTGAGCGTATCATTCTCAAAAGTATTTCATGATGAAATTTACAAATTATTTTTTGCATACAAGGAAAAGATCAGACAGAGAAGATATTAAGCTTGAATGGATAGAAAACACAATAAAAAATCCTATTTATGAACAAGTGTAGTTAGATTTACGTATACGTCGTTGGAGTTTTATTGATGAAAAATATGAAGATAACTTATTTCAAAGATACAGATACATTACTGGTTAATTTTAACAACAACCAGATAGTTGAGACAAAAGACATCAATGAAAATGTTCTGGTAGAAATGGACAAAAACGGCAGTATTGTGAGTATGACCATTGAACATGCTCAGCATCAAACAGAAATTGCTAATTTCTCATTTAATCAGGTTGATAACTTCCCCTCCTAAGGGTAGTCTTTTAATCGGGCGGTAGCCCATTGGCGGAAACCGATCTCCGACTATTCCGTTTTCTTCAACCTTCGTATAGTCACGGCGCGAGGCATTGGCAAGTCACCGGGTGAATTGTTCATTACCAAATTTACAAAGCCACCTTTCCCGATCAGTTAAATTGTATTCTCCTGGTGACTTTCAGTCTTTTGCTTAGCAAACTTACGGATTTTAGGTTTTATCGCATGGTGTTTTCCAACTACCCGCTTTCTGTTTCACGCCTTCCTTTACAGATTCGAAATGTGCTATTCTTAATAATTTGTATTTTTTTCTAGAAGGAATCACAACTCACGCGCTTCCTACCCTGTCTGACTCAAGTCGTGCAATGCTTTTTTATTTTTTATTTTAACGGTGTGGTTCTCGTTCTCAATGTAACCTTCTTTTTGGAATTCCTGCAGGGTGCGTACCACGCTCATGGTCGACATGCCGCTCATCTCTGCCAAATCTTTGCGTGAAAGGGTGAGTTCAAATTCATCTTTGTCGTACACATCATAAGAAAGGTAAAGCAGCGTATCGGCCAGGCGGCCGTTGAGTTGTTTCATGGTTAGCGAAACCATTTTGTCGCGGCATAATTGTAAATCCATATTGACAGATTCCAGCACTTTGGCAGCAAATGAACCGTTGCGGGCAATGAGTTTTTCCACTACCTTCCGGTCAATGGCGCATATCAACGAATCTTCAAGGGCGGCAATGGAATACTGGAAATGGTCGTTGCCGTAAAGTGAGGCTAACCCCAGTAATTTTCCAGATTGATGTATACTGAAAATCAGGTTGCTCCGGTAATCTACTTCGTTGTAAACCTTCACCTGTCCTTTTTTTAGATAAAGCACATGAGTAATAAAAGCACCCTGTTTGGCAATGGTTTCACCTTTTCTGAACTGCAAATGAACCTTGTGTTCACTAATTTCCTGCAGTTCTTTATACATTAGTTTTTCAAAACTCACTGCTTTGTTTTTGCAGCTAAAGCAAAGTTGCTTTTCATTAATATATTTTTCGCTCTGATCTATTTTACTCATTATTTGAATCTTATATCCCTTCTTAGAGGCGGGCTCAAATTTACGATATATCCAGCGCAATAAAAAAGTAGACGTGTTTTATTTCTAAAATATATCTGCCGTTTCTGCAAAAACTTTGCCTTTAATTTCAAGGTATCTACATTTGTTGATAAATTAATAACTGGTTAATATGAACGCCAAAAATATTGTAATATCGGCCGTTATTCTGTTTATATTCTGGGTTTTACTCAACAATAGTTTTGACGCCCTGAATTTATTGATCGGAGCAGGATTGGCTGTAATGTTGAGTTTGCTTTTTTGTCGAAGCTGCAATGTCTTCGGCGACGTGAAACTCACCCCGGCTGCATTCATTTACACATTCATTTATCTGTTTGTGTTTCTGGGTGAACTAATAAAGTCGAATCTGGACGTTGCATGGCGGGTAATTGCACCATCGCTGCCCATTAAACCGGGCATTGTGGAGGTTAAAACATCGTTGCGTTCGCCCATGGCCCGCATGATACTGGCCAACTCCATCACCCTTACACCGGGCACACTTACCGTGGATATTCAGGATGATCATCTGTTTATTCACTGGATTGAGGTCAAAACAGCGGACCAACAGCAAGCCACAGAGCAGATTGTACGCAAGTTTGAAAAATATTTAGAGAAAATCTATGGTTAATACAATTCTTACCATTGCACTCGGGTTTATGATTGCTGCCATCATCATGGCTGCCATCCGGTTTTTTGCCGGCCCCCGCACAACCGACCGCATCATTGCATTCGATGTGATGACCATTTCGTTATTGTCGCTCATTGCTATGCTGGCGTGGTTCGCACAACGTTCAATTTACCTCGATATCGCCATTGTTTATGGGTTATTGAGTTTTCTGGGAGTAATAATTATAGCAAGATATCTTGAAAAGGGATTATAAATTATGGAATTAGCCGGAGCTATTATCGTACTGTTGGGTTCTGTGTTCCTGTTTCTCGGGGCATTGGGTTTGCTGCGCATGCCCGATAGTTTTAACCGCCTACAGGCCGGAACCAAAGCCTCTACATTAGGCACATTGCTCTCGCTGGCAGGGTTTATTTTTATTATGCCTAACTGGTGGGGCAAATTACTGGTAATCATCATTTTTATCATATTAACTAACCCGGTGTCGTCGCATGTGCTCGCAAGGGCTGCATATCATATCAAAACACCGTTGACACCCAAAACAGTGGTCGACAAATATAAAGATGAGGTCAACGCTGAAATGGACAATCACAAAACCGAAGCATCATGATCATAAAAATAGTTGCCATCATATTGGGCATTTTAATTATTGGCCTTGCTGTTTATGCCCTGCATGCAAAAAAATTGACTGTCGCCATACTCGGTGCCGGAGCAGTGAGCTTGCTGGCCTCGGTAATGTATTTGCTGCTGGCCGCCCCTGATGTGGCTATGACAGAAGCAGCCATTGGCAGTGGGTTGAGCACCATTATCTTTTTCTATGTATTGAATAAAATCCGAAAGCAAAATGGTTAAAAATCTACATATTATATTGATTCTGATCGGGTTGGGTGCCATTTTTTATGCATTTACCACCGATTTTGAAAGTGCGGAAGCACTCAATCCCGTGGCTGAGCATTATGCCAGCCAAGGCCCCGAAGAGGTAGGCGCAGCCAACCTTGTAACAGCTGTAGTGGTTACATATCGTGGGCTCGATACATTGGGTGAAGTAACAATATTGTTTCTTTCAGCTGCTATTGTGGCCTTTTTCCTTAAAGTTACCAATGGTAATGGAGGTAAACGTACGTTCAGGCCGGTGAGCGAAATTTTGCAAACAGCGGCAAAAGTGCTGACGCCGCTCGTATTCCTTCTGGGAATCTACGTATTCATTAACGGGCACTTGACGCCGGGCGGTGGTTTTCAGGGCGGTGCCATTGTGGCCTCCGGATTGGTGCTTATGCTACTCGCACGGCCCGATATGAAAGTTAGCCACACCCTAATTCATGTGGTAGAATCCATCTCCGGGTTTGCTTTTGTATTTATTGGCGTACTGGGGATTATTTACGCCGGAGGTTTTCTCGATAACAGCTTGCTGTCGCTCGGCACCTTTGGTACCTTACTCAGTGCCGGGGCTATCCCCTTAATTTACATTTTTGTGGGGCTAAAAGTGGGCGCTGAACTTTCAAATATTGTAGGACATTTACAAGAATATCAAAACGAAGCGTAATGGATCAAATAGGACTTGAAAATATCGCATTATTCAGCGGGCTTATACTGGCTATCGTTGGTTTGTGGGGCTTGCTGACACAAAAGAACATCATTAAAATGATCGTTGGGTTTGCATTACTCGATACCGGTATTCATTTGATAATGATTGCTGTTGGATATGTGAAAAACTCCACAGCGCCAATTATTGGTGAAACGGTTACTAAAGCCAATGCTGCAGATGTAATTGCTGATCCTATTCCACAAGCGCTTGTGCTAACAGCCATTGTCATTGGTTTAGGAATTACGGCCCTGATGCTGGCTTATGCACTTAAGATGCATGAAAAAAAGAAATCATTGGACATCAATCATTATAAAGATCTGAAATGGTAGGACCAATTTATATTATTGCAACAGCTCTCGGGCTGGCTTTTTTGCTGGGCTTTTTCAAAAAGCTTAATACGAACGTTGCAGAAACGCTCATGCTGGCCGGGGTCGGCTTTATGGGGTTTATCTCTATGCAGTGGCTTTTTGGTCATTTGGCCGGAAACATTACCGAAGCAGTAACATTTACAGCCGGGTTTGAACCCCCTTTTTCTATAAGCCTCAGAATGGGGGTTTTGGAAGCTGGTGCCACCGCGCTGATTAATTTGTTCGGTTTTCTCGGGGGTATTTATTTATGGCGAAAACTCAATGAGATGGGCATTAATGCCATGATTATTTACATGGTTACACTCATGGGATTGAATGTAATTGTGCTCACACGCGACCTCTTCAACCTCTTTGTGTTTCTCGAAGTTAGCACAATTGGCATTGTAGGACTGATACTTCTGGAACGCCATGTGAATACCATTGCTTCTGGTTTTAAATACCTGATTGCGGGTGGCGTAATATCTGCTTTTATGCTTATCGGTACCATAATGGTGTATAATTATGCCGGATCGCTATACATCGACGACATTATCACAAGTAATATCGTGGGCGTTAAGGGCGGTATGGTGGCCGTTTTCCTGTTGCTCATGGCTGTAATTTTGGAGTTGAAACCATTTCCGGCCAATGGCTGGGGACTCGACGTGTATGAAAGTGCACACCCGGGAACTTCAGCTTTGCTCTCGGCGGGTTTCGCCACGGCCATGCTTTTTGTGCTTTACAAACTAATGCCATTGTTCCCCGCAGAATGGAATACACTGATTGCCGCTGTTGGGGGCTTGACTTTCGTTGGATCTAACCTTCTGGGTATTCGCCAGAAAAATGCACAACGTTTGTTAGGATACTCGTCGGCAGGCCAGATTGGTTTGCTTACAGCTGTTATTGGTTTGTCGACCTATCTTGGCGAACAATTTATGTTTATTGCCATCACATTGCTTTTAAGTCATTACCTGGCAAAGGCCGGGCTTTTTTGGTTGGCCGGCATTGCCAAAGAAAAAGAGATAAAATCGTGGGGATTACTACGTAAAGAACCTTTATTGGTGGTCATGTTTGGCATTTTTATACTGACATTGCTTGGGCTCCCGCCATTTCCTTCGTTTTTCGGCAAATGGGAACTCATCATGCAGTTATCAGGTGCTGGACAAACTACCTGGGTTATTGCCATACTGGCCGGATCATTCCTCGAAGCTGTTTATTTGTTTAAATGGTTCGGTTATGTGTTGAAAGGCGAAAATGAGCAGAGCCTTATCTTTACTATTAAACCCGAACAGATAATTGCACCTGTGGTATTTGCCACCCTTGCATTAATGGGAGGTTACTACACAGCTGATTTTATGGGTGAACATAACCTGATTAATTATATTCCTTTGCTGTTTATTGCAGTTATTGGATTATTGGAATTTTTACCTGCATGGGTCAAAAACACCTTGTCAATTGCCGCTATGGGATACCTGGCATGGCAAAGTCTACCAGGGCTTTATGAAAATGACATGTTGAGGTTTATCTTCATGGCAATTTTCATTTTGGGAGGTATATTAACGTTAATTGCCGGCTACCAGTATAAAGGCAAACGTCAGGGATTTTATCCCTCGGCATTGCTGATGTTTGCCGGATTGGCCGGGATAATACAGGCTGACTCGCTCATGCAGTTTTTCTTTTCGTGGGAATTAATGACCATTGGCTCCTACTTCCTGATAATTCGCGGCAAACGTTCCATGCAACATGGCCTCAGCTATATGCTGTTTTCACTTGGTGGAGCTTACCTTATTCTCGCTGCTTTTGGAATGGTCGATGCACAAGCTGGTGGAATGCTTAGCGCGTTGAGTGACGTTACTACGCATGCAACACTCATATTTAGTTTGCTGGCTATTGGTTTCATGACCAAAACAGCCACATTGGGGCTGCACATATGGCTGCCCGGTGCGCATGCCGAGGCAGAATCGGATGTATCGCCGATGGTTTCGGCCATTTTGCTCAAAGCCGGTGTGTTTGGTTTGCTGATTACATTTCTGGGTATGGGTGCTGAAAACGCAGGCAACAGTAGCCTGCTTTATGTGCTGGGCTGGTTAGGGGCGCTTACTGCTTTAGTGGGCAACCTGGCTGCAAGCTTCCAGGAAGATGCCAAGCGTTTGCTGGCTTATTCCAGTATCGGCCAATTGGGGTACATTTTATTTGCCTATGCAATGGCCACCCATCTGGGTTGGGTAGGTGGTTTTGTATATGTGATTAACCACTTTGCATTTAAGGCAGTACTGTTCCTCACCATTGGTGCCATTGTGCTCCGCCTTGGAACCCACAATATGTACGAAATGGGCGGATTGATTAAACGTATGCCACTGGCATTTATCGCGGTTCTCATTGGTATCATTACCCTTTCGGGTGTGCCTCCGTTGTCAGGATTTGCCGGAAAATGGTTTTTCTACAACGCTTTAATCATGAAGGGCTGGTACTTCCAGGGTGCCGTAATTTTATTTGCCGGAATCATTGCATTTTTGTACACATACAGGCTTATACACAGCGTATTCCTCGGGCAGCTTAAAGATGAGCACCGACGCGTTAAAGAAATACCGGTGGCATTCCTCATCCCGATTTATACCTTACTGATTGGAATTATGATATTTTCTATGCGTCCACATTGGATTTTGGCACCTATCAGTGAATATTTAACAGCCTATTTTCCATCGAACCCGGTAGAATGGGACGGAGCATTGGCTACCACAGCCCTGGGCTATTGGAACGGCCAATGGATTATGTACATTATCGGGGTAATGTTCGTGCTGATTTTGGGATGGCTGTTGTGGCTTAATGCCAAAGCTACAAAAGTGAAGCAATTCAATATGGTATATTCGGCTGAGCGACCGTTCCGCCCTGAAACTACTCATTTGGCGCATAACATGTATGCCGGGTACAATAAGGCACTTGGCTTTATTACGGCTCCCGGCATCACTAATTTTTGGAACCGTACAGCCGGGTTTGTAAATGATAGTGCTGGTATTGTCAGAAGGATTTACACCGGAAACGGACAAACATATGCATTTCATATTGTAGCATATATCGTAATCATCTATTTCGTGATTTTCTAATGAATTTGACTTATGAACGACATTATAATTAAACTGCTTTGGACCTTACTGGGGTTGTTTATCGTACTCAACTGGGGCATGTTGATGGGGGCAACCATGCGCAAAATTGTGGCACGTGTGGCCCATCGGCGCGGAATCCCGTTTTATCAGCCCTGGCTCGACCTCACAAAACTCTACGCCAACAGGTCTTCTATTTCTCACGGAGTGATGTTCTATCTCGGACCGGTATTTCGTTTGGGCGGTGGTGTGGGTATTTTCCTGTTCCTGCCATTGATTTACGGTTCTGAATATTTTAGTAATTTTTCCTGGGCTGGCGACCTTGTCCTGATTCTATATTTTCAGTTTTTTGGTATGCTGGGAATGGCACTTGGTGCCGGCGAAGGTGGGCACCCAAATTCAGTAATTGGCATCACCCGAGGTTTGTCGCAGTTTACTACAGTTGAACTGCCGTTAACACTGGCCGTGATTTCAATTGCATTGCAGTACAATACACTCTCAATACACGAGATTGTGGCTGCCCAACAAGGTGGTTTTCAAAACTGGACTGTTGTGACTAACCCCCTGGCTACTGTTGCGGCCATGCTCTCGCTTCTCGGAATATTTCGCCATGCCCCCTTTAACCTGGTTATTGCACCCAATGAGGCGCCCATAGGGCCTCCGACCGAATATCATTCATCATTTTTAGGCGTATTGCGTACCAATGGGGCCATTTTGCATGTGGTTGAGGCAGCTTTGTTTATGAACCTGTTTTTTGGCGGGGCCACAAACTGGGCTGAATTTATTCTGAAAACTTTCCTGATATATTTCTGGTCAGTATTTGTTGGGGTGGTTTTCCCGAGGTTTCGCATTGAGCAGGCAGTAACCTGGTTCCTCAAAATACCATTGGTTATAGGAATTCTGGCGGTAATAATATTTATCTAATTCGATAACGGCGTAACAATATGTCTGAAGATCAAAACTTAAATCAAAATAACGAATCGCAGGAAGACAAATTCCTGGACGATGAGAACAAAAAACGCATGGTCACAGGGCCCGATGGCTTGCAGTTTGAAGTTGATCCCATGCGGGATTACTTCTGTGACAAACGTCCTGAGACCGATGCACCGAAAAATAAGATTGTTGAGAAGTTTCTGAATTGGGCACGGGCAGAGTCGCTCTGGGTACTTGGCTTTGGTACGGGATGTGGCAGCATTGAGATTCCACCACTGTTTTCACCCCGGTTCGATGCATTTCGTTACGGAGTGCAAATGCGACCAACACCACGGCAGTCCTCAGTGATCGTGATTTCCGGCTACTTGTCAGTAAAAACGCTGAAGCGGGCCATTCGTTCCTATGAGCAAATGCAAAGCCCAAAGTATGTTTTGGCCCTGGGAAGTTGCACAATAAATGGGGGCATGTACTACGATTCATACAATACCATTAACCGGGTTGATTACTACATGCCTGTAGATGTTTATGTGGCTGGCTGTATGCCCCGGCCCGAGGCTTTGCTTGCCGGTTTCAATAAGCTAAAAGAACGCATTAAACAAGGCCGGGCCGAAGGCGCCAATGAGTACGCCGAGAAATTTGACTGGTACAAAGCCAATCAAAAAAAGGTGATTAAGAACTGGAACATGCCAGATTATAATTGGTAAACCAAAGCTAAGGCTGAGGCTAAGGCTTCATTTGTAATACCTTAAGAATTATGCAAGAACTAATTAAAAATACCACCCACCGGTTTCAAACTACTGACCACGTTCAGCAGCGCGATAACCTGGCGTATGTAACCGTAAAAAAGGAGCTTGCCATCTCGCTGATTACACATTTGCGGGATATTGAGGGCTTTAGTCATTTTGTATTGCTCACGGCCGTTGATTGGCTTGAGGAGAATCAATTTCAATTGACTTACATCCTCAACCATCCAGAAAAGCATGTTGATTTGGCTGTGCGTGTGTTTATCGATCGTGATAAACCTACTATGGACTCAGCTCACCATTTGTGGAAGCAGGTAGCTACCTATCAGCGTGAGCTCAAAGAGATGTTTGGCATCGACTTTCCTGGTAGCCCACGTGTAGATGAAGATTTTATCCTTGAAGGATGGGACGATATTCCGCCTTACCGCCGCGATTTTGACACGCTGAAATATTCAGAAGAAACATACTTCCCGCGCGAAGGTCGCAGTACAAATGATCCCGCAGAATACATGAAGAAAAAGTTGTATCCAGATGAAGAAAAATAAAATATCCTGGCAACCCGATCGCTCAAAATATCCTGAGCTCGACAGCAATGGTAAATCGATTGTTGACCTGCAATCGCAAAAATATACCAAGTTGTGGCAAGGCCCCAACCATCCTGGTGTTACCGGTAATATGTCGTTGGAGCTCGCATTAAGTGGCGACGAAATTGTTGATGCCAAAACCCACGTGGGATATCTCCACCGGGGATTTGAAAAACTTATGGAGCGCCGCACTTACATGCAATGTTTTCCATTGAGCATCCGTATGTGTGTGCCCGAAGCTGATTCCAATGAATACGTGCTTTCCACTTGTATTGAAGAACTTGCAGGTATAGAGATTCCTGAAGCTGCCAAATGGTTGAGAACCCTGGCACTCGAAATGGCACGTTTGCAAGTATTGCTCCGTGTGGTCCCGGGAATTGGCGCAACACTCTCCCTGGGGCTGGGTGCCCAATGGGGCATGTACATGCGCGAGCAAATCCTCGACCGCTTCGAAGAACTGACAGGTGGACGTATTTACCATATGTATATGTTGCCGGGAGGCGTACGCGGCCATTTGCCCGATGGATTTAAGGAGCGCATGGAGCAAAACCTCAAAGACATTGAGCAATTTGTACAAAAAATAGAAGACCTGATATTTACCAACTCAATTTTTAATAAACGTACTGTAGGCAGAGGCGTAATCAAACCCGAGTGGGTAAGCCAATACGGCATTGTTGGAGCTAATGCCCGCGGAGCAGGATTTAAACGTGATGTGCGAAAAGATTATCCGTACCTGAAATACAGCGAATTGGATTTTGATCCTTACGTTGGGAAGGACTCTGATATTTATACCCGGGCTCAGGTTCGTAAGCATGATTTGCTCATGACGGTTGATCTCATTCGCCAAATTTTGGATAAAGTGCCGACAACCGGCGAATTAAGAGCCAAAACACCTAACGTGTTGCACTGGGAGATACCCAAAGGAGAAACTTACGTGCGCTCCGAATCATCACGCGGAGAGTACGGAATGTACATGGTCTCTGACGGATCGAAGTACCCCCGCCGGGTAAACTTGCGCGGCCCAAGCTACACGCATGCAGTGGCGTTGCTGGAAAAAATGCTGATCAACGCCAACATAGCCGATGTACACGCCATAATGGTATCGCTGCAAACCTGTCCGCCGGAGATTGAAAGATAAATTGGTATCAGGTTTCAGGTTAAATGTTCCAAGATGAACCTGAAACCTGAAGCCAGAAACCTGAAAATTAATAATATGAGCCTCAAAGACATACTCACTCCATTGACAGCCTGGAAAAACGTGTTCGAAGATTCAACCGTAGTCAAAGACCCGTTGAATGACCGTCCGGGCGCCGACCGCTATCGGGGTTTTCACAAAAACGATATTGAAACCTGTATTGGTTGCGGTACGTGTGAAGAAATTTGTGAGAACAAAGCCATTGACCTTGTGCCGGTTGAAGGGGTTGAAACCAAAGATGGTGACAGTGGCCTGCGGCCCCGTGTAGATTATGGCCGTTGCTGCTGGTGTGCACTCTGCGTAGATGTTTGCACAACCAATTCCTTAACTCTAAGTAACGAATACACTTGGGTGTCAGAAGATCCTGAAGAATTTCGGTTTATTCCCGGTATCGATAAAAAGTCATGGGATGACAACGAAAAAGGATGGAAAAAACCTGAGGATGGTTATAACTTTTACGAGCCCAGTAGGGTGAATATGGAGCACCTGGAGCCTGAAGAGCGTGATAACTCTTTTGTTGAGCTCGTGAAAGGCTTTTCTAAAGAACAAGCCAAGGAAGAGGCCGACCGCTGCGTGGAATGCGGTATTTGCGTAGCTACCTGTCCGGCGCACATGGGAATTCCGGAATATATCAAAGCAGTTCGTGAAGATGACATTGAGCAAGGGCTCAAAATCCTTTATGAAACGAACCCATTGCCAGAAATTTGCGGACGTATTTGTACGCACAAATGCGAAACTGTATGTTCGGTTGGCCACAATGGCGATCCACTCTCTATACGCTGGCTCAAACGTTACATTGCCGACCAGGTTGATTCTGAGGACTATAAAAAAGTACTGGGCACAGACAGCATTGAACAGCACGATAAGAAAGTGGCCATTATTGGCGCTGGACCTGCCGGGTTATCGGCAGCGCATTATCTGGCGCTCATGGGATATCAGTGTACGATATACGAAAAATTACCCGAAGCTGGTGGTATGATGCGTTATGGTATTCCGGAGTATCGCCTTCCATACGACCAATTAGATAAAGATATCAAATACATACAAAGTTTAGGCGTTGATATTAAGTACAACGTAGAGATAGGGAAAGATGTAACCCTGAATGAGCTAAAAGCGGACTACGATGCTGTATTTGCAGGTACTGGATTGCACATAGGCCGCAGTACCCGAATTCCGGGAACTGATCACGAAGAGGTGTACATGGCTGCAGATTTATTACGCAAAATTTCACTGGGCGAACGAGTGCCTGTAGCGAAAAAGATTGTAGTAATTGGCGGTGGTAACGTCGCCATGGACATCACACGATCGCTGGCCCGCTTGCAGAACAAGAAATACGGTAAAGTTGATGTATTGGCTACATCGCTTGAATCGGAAGACATAATGCCGGCCGATCGCGAGGAGGTGGTAGAAGCCCGTGAAGAGAAGGCTGTGGTTGACCCAGGATGGGGGCCTGAAAAGATTGAAATCGAAGAGGGTAAGCTTAAAGGGCTTCATGTGAAGAAATGTGTCTCTGTTTTCGATGAAAATGGCCGATTCAGTCCCAAATTTGACGAGGATAACCGCAAATTTTTCGAAGCTGATATGATCGTTGAATCCATTGGTCAGGGAGCAGATATTAGCTATATCCCTGAAGAAGTGCGCGATAATATCGATTTTAGCGAACGTGGCAGAATGGTCGTCAATGAATATTTCCAGTCAAAAGCAGAATGGCTGTTCGTGGGCGGGGATATTATTCAGGGCCCCGATGTGATTCATGGTATTGCCAATGGTCACACAGCTGCCCGTGGCATTGATAAATATATTAATGGTGAGTTAAGGTACGAATCTAAATAAAAATGCATGGTCTATAGTCCATAATCCACCATCTATTATCTAATATCCACAATCTAAAATCTAAAAATATGGTTGATCTATCGACAAGTTACATGGGAAAAGCGCTGAAGAACCCGATTATTGTGGGTAGTTCAGAGCTTTGTGATTCTCCTGAAAAGGTTAAAAGGCTGGCAGAAAATGGAGCCGGAGCAGTAGTGCTCAAGTCACTTTTCGAGGAGCAAATTATGATGGAGGTTGATGCACAGCGCGTCAATAATATGTACGGATCTTACGACGATGTGGAGAACTACGTGTCGTTCTATACCCGCAAGCACAACCTTGATGAATACCTGTCGCTTGTAGAGCAGTCAAAAAAAGAGACGGATATTCCAATTTTTGCCAGTATCAACTGTGTTTCGAACGGTGAGTGGGTAGAATTTGCCCGGCAAATAGAAAATGCGGGTGCCGATGGATTGGAGTTAAATATGTTTATTATGCCCAATGATGAGGAATCGAGCGGGTCGGAAATAGAGCAGGTTTATTTCGAGATATTGGAACACGTTAAAAAGGAGATTAGTATGCCAGTGTCCATGAAAGTAAGTTCGTATTTTTCCGGAATGGCAAAAATGCTGGTCGATTTATCGGAAACAAATTTGGCCGGGTTGGTGCTGTTCAATCATTTTTATCAACCCGACATCAATATAGAAAAAGAAGAAATAACCACCGGCGATATTTTCACACAACCGCGCGACATTGCCAACACATTGCGTTGGATTGGTATTTTGTCGAACAAGGTAGAATGCGACCTGGCAGCCTCAACTGGCATTCACGACGGCCATGGCGTTGTGAAAGCACTGCTGGCCGGGGCAGATGCTACACAAATTGCATCAACACTATACAAAAATAAGCCTGCATACATTAAAACCATGTTGGGGCAAATCGAAGATTGGATGAAGAAAAAAGGATATAATTCAATTGCCGATTTTAAAGGAAAATTGAACCAGGCCAATGTAAAACGCCCAATGATGTATGAGCGTGCACAGTTTATGAAGTATTATTCCAATTATACTGATTTGTAACATTCAGATAGGCAAAATTATACAGCGGGGACATACTGCTTTTTTTTCACCAGTTTCTGTTCCTCTGTAGTTGTTATCGAAAACTATACATAATTCCGAAGGATGGGCTTACGCCAATCATATCAAAACTTAACAGGTTTATTACCAAACTGGCTCGTGTTTGTATTATGATATTACCTGCTTTGTAGTTAATGCCACCACCTAAATAATTCAGTATGAAAAAGGAGGCTATGTCCATTGAATAGGAGCCATTTAAGCTAAACCCACTTTTTGAACTGATGTATTCAAATCCGGCTGGCACTCCAATGCGATATGGATAATAACGGTTGTCGGAATAAAAAGTATTGATTCCAATGAATGTAAATAGTTGTTCACTTTGTTCAAGTTGTTGAAAATATGCTTTTACACTGATGTAACTGTCTTGTTTTGTGTCAGAATCTTCTAAATATTTACCAGTATAAAAAAGTGATTCATGATTTACAGCTACAAAAATCTTTCTTTTCAGGTTTTTTCCATAAATCATACATTCCCCATCTTCACAACTGAGCTCATGATATTTTTTTGCAAATTTAATCAGGCTCTTATGGTCGACATTATTCAACCTGGAAATATCTTTTTTAATACCACTGGTCTCCTTTGTGTAATAACTTAGCAATCCTTTATACTTATTGTTTTCAAAAATATACTTTTTACCCTCTTTTCGAATAATCTTATCTTTATACTTTAGTTCTTTTAGGCTAAGGTGCTCTTTCTTTACATAGTAATGATTGTCGCCTGAATTGTCTTGATAAAAAAATAGATCAAGTTCACCATTGACTAAATACTCTAAAAAAACTCTTCCTGTATTAGAATCAACATACTTTGATATATAAAATTTACCCTCTTTGAAACGATAGCCATAAATATCTTTAGGTGAATATGTTGTCGATTGTTCGGTTTTATTAACTCTGAATGATATACCATGGGAATTTTCGTTATAACTCTTATTTAGTAAAAATCCCCGGATGGTATCTTGTTGGGTTTTTAGAATATAACCTGGTTTCCATTCATTTTGGGCAAATACAATGGTAGTAATGGCAATTAGTAGGAGTGTGAACTTTAATTTCATGGCTATTGCGTTATAATAACATACAAAGATAAAAAGAGTACAATATTTTACAATTTTTTAGATAAATATGCCAGTCACTGCTTTTTTGCACCAGTTTCTGTTCCTATGTAGTTGTTATCGGAAACTATACATAATTCCGAAGGAAGGTTGAAAACCGACAATTTCTATTTTTATGTTTCCAGCAATCCTTATTGTGGTTTGTAAAATTAGATTGTCGATCTTATAGTGAAACCCTGCTCCAAAATATTGTAGAAAGAATAGATCAAATGTGTAAGATCCATTAAACCCCAGGCCGGGCTGTAAATCAATGTACTCTACTCCGAAAAAAGGGATTCCTATTGATTTTCTATCATCCAGAAACTGATTCAAGCCAATTAAAAAGAACAAATTCTCATTTCGTTGCATTTGCTGAAAGTAAAAGCTACCTGAAATATATTGGAAGTTATTTCTGGTTGTTTCACTTCTGTGTGTTGAAGAAAATAAAAGGTTTCCATAATCTATAGAGAAAAGTATTTTGCGTTTTACATCTTTCCCATATTCAATACAAGATCCATCACCACAACTTAATTCATGGTATTTTTTTGCAATTTTCACCAGGCTTTTATGTCCAATTGTATTGAGTTTAGATATCTCTTTTTTCAAACCCTTTGTATCCCGTGTATAAAAATCAAGGACTCCTTTGTATTCTATGGTTGTTCTGCGGTAAGTTTTACCATCTTTATATATCATCTGATCCTGATATTTTAACTCTCGTAGTTCGAGGCTGTCTTTCTCAACGTAGTAATGGTTTTCGCCATAACGATCTCTGTAAAAGTAAACGTCAAGTTCGCCATTAACCAGGTATTCTAAAAAAAGCATGCCATGTGTAGAATCAACATATTTCGAGACATAGAATTTGCCATTAGTAAATCGATAACCATAAATTTCGGAAGGTACAAATGTTGTTTCCTTTTCACCTTCATTGGTTCGAAAATTTATGGATTTCGCGTTTTTGCTGTATTTTTTGTTCAGTAGTGAACCCCAAACTGTATCTTGTTGGGTTTTTAAAATATAACCTGGTTTCCATTCATTTTGGGCAAATACGATGGTAGTAATGGCAATTAGTAGGAGTGTGAAGTTTAATTTCATGGCTATTGCGTTGTAATAACACACAAAAGTAAAAAAATGTAGCACTTTACGAGTTGTTTCGGGACATTTGTTAGAGCAGGGATGATTCATTACACGAGAATTATTATGAAGTCTTTATTAAAGCGTGTTTGTGCAAGTAATTCAGGCAATTTGCCAGAATTCATATGATCTATTGGAGCCCGTGATTAATACTGTGGCATCTTTTTTTTATCTTTGTAGTTTATAAATTTCATGTCAGAAGTTGCAAAAAATATCAATACAGACTGGTTAAAAGCCGGAATTATAGGGAGCACGTGGGCTGCTTTTGAAATTATCGCAGGTAGTTTCTTGCATAATTTACGCGTACCCTTTGCCGGAACAATGCTTTCAGCGGCAAGTGTGTTTCTGCTCATTAGTTTTATGCAGGTATGGAAAGAAAGAGGCGTTGTGCTCAAAGCCGGTATTATCTGCGCGCTGATGAAGTCAATCTCACCCAGTGCCATTATTATCGGACCCATGGTGGGGATATTTATGGAAGCTTTTATAATTGAGATTGCCGTATTTATTCTAGGTAGAAATTTAATGGGTTATCTTAT
This sequence comes from Salinivirga sp., assembly GCF_055145285.1. Lineage (NCBI taxonomy): Bacteria > Pseudomonadati > Bacteroidota > Bacteroidia > Bacteroidales > Salinivirgaceae > Salinivirga > Salinivirga sp. The sequence goes on from NZ_JBSRDC010000059.1 coordinate 129,204, forward strand.
TTCAGGAGCGCTCGCAGTATTATGGTCACTAACTCAAAAAATACTTTTTTTATTGCTGATGTATGGCCTCGATCTTATTGAGCTGGCCGAATCACTTTACCAGTATCTGATTAAAATATCGGGTATCAGCATGTTTGCTTCTGTATATTTAATTGTAGGCGTTGCACTGATGTACATGCTTGTTGGAGCCCTGGCAGGCTATAGTGGTTATTTAAGCGGAAAGCGTTATGTGTCTTCCGTAAAAAATATAGATTCCCATATATCAAAGCAATCATCCCAGGCCAACAGACTCCAGGTCGATCCGAATCAACCGTTTTCGTTGGTGTTGCTTTTTGTCGTACTGGCAGTAATTGTGCTCAATCTGTATTTTGTAAATGCCCAATTGTATTGGCAAGCCGGCGGACTAGGGTTATTGTTTATAGGTTTTTGTATTTACCGCTATCGGCATTCAACCAAATACCTGCAGAAACCCACCATTTGGATACAATTTCTTGTAATTACGCTAGTAGCTGCTTTTTTGTGGGAGTGGGCTGCCACGGGGAATTATTTTTCATTAAAGGGACTTGCCGTGGGGCTTGAGATGAACTACAGAGCCATCATCATTATATTCGGTTTTGCCGCTGTGGGTGTCGAATTGCGCAATCCAGCGATAAAAAATCTGTTAAGTCGAAAAGGTTTCTATAATCTGCATCAAACCCTTTCGTTTTCCTTTGCCACGCTGCCGGCAATCATCGATAGTTTGCCCAAACCTGTCAATTTATTCAAAAAGCGAAAACTTATTGTTAATCAAGTGCTGAGTCAGTCCCAAAATTTATTTGAATCCATTGAGAAGCAACGAAAATAAGCATTTTATAATCACGGGTGAGGTGCACGAGGGCAAAACCACATTTGCTTTTAATGTCTTGCACGAATTACAAAAACGTGGAATTTCGGTTTATGGTTTTTTGTGTCCGGGCAAATTTGTCAATAGTGAGCGAAACAGTTTTCAACTCTACGATATACAAGCCAACAACCATATTGAACTTGCAATTACCGAATTCAAAGCAAATTGGCACAAATTCAAACGATTTTATTTCAATCCTACAGCATTAAAGCGGGGCAATGAGATTTTATGTGCTGTGCCGGATAAAAGGAATACCGTTACAATGATCGATGAAGTGGGGCCGATGGAGCTCAAGGGTGAAGGTTGGCACTGCGGCATGCAAGAGCTTGCCAAAAAAAAAGAAGTCACAAAAACTATTGTTGTACGTAAAAATATTTTGCAACCAGTGATGAGTAAATATGGCCTTGATTCATCCACCGTTCTTGATGTATCCGAAAGTAAAACAGCGGAATTTGTTCATTCAATTTTCAAAAATCTTCATGCTAACAGGTAATTAATACATTTTGATCTGGTTGAACTTCTCTATCCGTTGCGGGTTCTTTTTTTAAAACTGATAAAGCATATCGAACAATGCGCCGGAAAGTATAGAATTCCCAAATTTTTTATTAGATTCGTTTCATGATCACATTTATTCTTAACGACGAAATAATTCACACTGATAAACCTCAGGGCACTGCATTGCTTGATTTTATCAGGGATGATGCCTCCCTGCCGGGTACAAAGATTGGTTGCCGCGAGGGCGATTGCGGTGCTTGTACCCTGTTGGAGGGTACTTTAAAAGATGGACAGGTAAATTATAAAAGTATTGTTTCATGCCTTACACCACTTGGTAATGCGCATGGTAAACATATTGTTACTTTGGAAGGTATTAACATGAAAAAATTGTCTCCCATACAGCAAGCTATGGTTGACAATGCTGCCACACAGTGTGGATTTTGCACACCGGGCTTCATTATGTCGTTTACCGGACATGCCATGTCGCATGAAAAAGTAAATACCAAAGGAGCCATAGATGCAGTAAGTGGAAACATATGCCGGTGTACAGGTTATAAGTCCATAGAGCGTGCAGCAGAAGCTATTGCTGAGGCGATGCAAAATAAAAACCTCGAACAACCGGTAAAATGGTTAGTTGAACAGAATTATTTGCCAGATTATTTTTTAAAAATACCCGGGTGGTTGCAGGAAATTGATTCTCCAAAAATCGAGTTCAATAACGAGCATATGATTATGGGCGGTGGAACCGACCTTATGGTGCAAAAGCACGATAAAATGGCGGAATCGTCATTAAACCATTTTTATTTGAAAGAAGATCTTAAGAAAATATCGGTTGAGGGTAACCGTGTAACTATTGGGGCAGCATGCACAGCCAACGATATTGCATCGAATGATCAAATGCAGCTTTTTTTTCCTGAAATAAAGAAGCATTTTAAACTTATTTCATCTGAACCCATTCGCAATACGGCAACGGTTGCAGGTAATATTATGAATGCTTCACCCATTGGCGATCTTTCTATATTTTTCCTTGCACTTAATTCAAAGATTGTTTTAAACGATACAAAGCACAAGCGTGAGTTAGCACTCAAAGATTTTTTTCTTGACTATAAAAAAACGGCCATAAAGGAGGGTGAGTATATTGAAGCTATTGTGTTTGAAAAACCTGTGAAATCTTTATTTGTTAACTACGAAAAAGTAAGTAAACGAACGCACCTCGATATTGCCAGTGTAACTTCGGCAATGAAAATAATTACTGAAGATGATTTAATTAAGGAATGCAGCATTTCTGCAGGTGGAGTAAAAGCTATTCCATTGTTTTTGAACAAAACAAGCGAATACTTGACAGGGCAAAAGCTTAGCCCTGGGGTCATTCAAAAGGCCAATGAAATAATGCAAACTGAAATTTCGCCCATTAGCGATGTGCGTGGCACCAGCGATTATAAACGATTACTCCTAAAACAAATATTATTTGCACATTTCATGGAATTATTTCCTGAACAGGTGGCAAAAGAAAAGTTCCTGGGTTAATCAGGTTTACAATAAAAAACACGTTCAGTTTATACAATCCAGTCAGCTATTGAGCAGATAAAAAAAGGACCACAATGAAAAATGTAGATTCTATAGGACACGTGACCGGTAAATCAGTTTACCTTGATGATATTCCTGTACAAAAAGGGACTTATCAGGCTGTAGTATTTGGTGCGCCGGTAGGACATGGCAAAATTAAAAATATAGATTATTCCGCAGCAGAGAAATTACCGGGTGTTGCCAGAATTATAACCAGCAAAGATATTACCGGGGAGAACCAAATTGGCGGCATTATTCAAGATGAGCCATTATTTGCAGAGGAAGAATTGCACTTTTATGGCCAGCCTATTGCACTCATAGTGGCCAAAGATACTTTTACCGCACGCAAGGCAAAAGCGCTAATTAAGCTCGATGTAGAAGAATCTGAAGTGGTAACCGACCCTCGCGAAGCCTATAAGCGTGGAGATTTGCTGTTTCCTTCGCGAACTTTTCAGATGGGTGCTGTAGATGAAGCCTGGGACGGATGTGAATATGTGTTTGAGGGCCGGGCAGATATTGGTGGTCAGGAGCACTTGTACATCGAAACACAAGGTTCCTATGCCTATCCAACGGATAATGGCAGCATCAAGATTCATTCTTCCACACAGGGGCCTACGGCTGTGCAGAAAACCGCTGCAAAAGTTCTCGGGTTGCCCATGCACCGCATTGAAGTTGATGTAGCCAGATTAGGAGGAGCATTTGGGGGTAAGGAAGACCAGGCCAGTGGCTTTGCCACAATGGTAGCTCTGGCTGCTTATGTTATGAAAAAGCCTGTAAAGATTACCCTTGACAGGCCCGATGATATGCAAATGACAGGTAAACGGCATCCCTACAGCGCCGATTATAAAATAGGTTTATCGAAAGATCTCAAAATTGTAGCTTACCAAACCACTTTATATCAGAATGGAGGAGCAGCTTCTGATCTTTCGCCGGCAATCATGGAACGAACACTTTTCCATAGTACAAACAGTTATTTTATTCCCAACACCCATGTCACAGTACACAGCTGTAAAACCAATTTGCCTCCCAATACGGCATTTCGCGGATTTGGAGCACCCCAGGGTGTTTTTACAATAGAATCGGCCATTGCTCATGCTGCCGACGAATTGAATATTCCGGCTTATGAAATACAAAAAGTCAATTTTATTCAGGATGGGCAGGCATTCCAATATGGTCAGATTGCCGAAAATGTAAACAATAAGGCTACTTTCGAGCAGGCACTGAATCAATATGATTTTACCCGCATAGAAAAAGAGGCCGCAGATTATAACCAAAAACACATTGATAAGAAACGCGGTGTATCCATCATGCCGGTTTGTTTCGGTATTTCATTTACCAAAACACCAATGAACCAGGCACGCTCGCTTGTACATATTTACCAGGACGGGAGCGTGGGAATTAGCACCGGAGCCATTGAAATGGGGCAGGGCGTGAATACAAAAATAATTCAGGTTGCTGCTGGTGTGCTATCCATTGACAGCGATAAAATTAAAGTTGAATCGACCAATACCACACGCGTAGCCAATACATCGCCAACAGCTGCCAGCACAGGGGCCGACCTTAACGGACATGCCACCAGACTTGCTTGCGAAGTTTTAATTAACAGGTTAAAACATTCTGCTGCAGAGTCGCTTGGTAGTGAGGTTGATGAGGTTGATATTAAAAATGAATATGTGTACCTGAACGGTGAAAAAACTGCGGTACACTGGAATGAAGTGGTGGAGGCCGCATTTCTGAAACGCGTATGTTTAACTGAAAATGGACATTACGCTACGCCAAAAATAAATTTTGATAAAACAAAGGAGAAGGGGCATCCTTTTGCATACCACGTTTATGGTACGGCCATTACACAGGTTACTGTTGATTGCATCAGGGGTACTTATGAATTCGACAAGGTGCAAATTGTGCACGATTTTGGCAAAAGCATGAATCCCACCATTGATTTTGGACAGGTCGAAGGTGCATTGGTGCAGGGAATGGGCTGGATGACAATGGAAGAACTGGCCTTCCATCCCAATGGGAAACTGGCCAGCGACTCTTTATCCACTTATAAAATCCCTGATATTTATGCGGTACCGAAATCTGTCGACATCGAGGCTCTGGAAACAGAAGGTGCTGAGCTTGCTATACTCAAATCCAAAGCCGTAGGAGAACCTCCGTTTTTATATGGTATCGGGGCGTTTTTTGCTATTCGTAATGCCATCAAAGCATTCAATACCGATTACGAACCCGCATTCAACGCACCCTACACGCACGAAAAAGTGTTGATGGATTTATACAGCAACAAATCACAGGGGACAAAAAAGCTTTATAAAAAGGCTGTCGAAAATGCGGGAAAATAATGGAAGGCCGGCATCGGTTAACCTTGCTTCTGCATGGCATCCCATAATCTCAGTGATTGCGCTTTGGTGAATGCAAGCACCTCTGCTTCATTAATGGTTTGTATTTTTTTGTCTTTGATTATTAATTTTCCATCTGAAATTACATGTTGTACATGATTGGAATTTAATCCAAAAATGAAGTGACCTAAAAAGTTTTCTGATGTAAGAGCGGTTGGACCATCATAGTCTAGTATTACCAGGTTGTTTTCACCATCGCCATCAAAGCTGTTTTGTGCCAAATAGCGATGAGCATTACGGAAACGTTGGTAGGCTCCCGGAAAATCAATATTGTCAACGCCCTGTCCGGCGAAAAATGCAGCCCTGGCACTTTGTAGCATATCGCTGTGCATTCCGTCAGTACCCAGCATAATATTATCGCCCAAGCCTGCACCATTAAAATGGCCTACATTGTTGTTCAGGTTGCTTTCTTTATTTTCGACTACCCATGCCGGAGCCGATTTAAAAATTTGTCGTTCCTTGTCGCTAAGGTGCAGACCATGAATCAATAATGTTTTGGAATTGTTCAGGAAACCATACTCATTAAGGCGCTCAACCACTCGTTTGCCATAATTGTCCATGCAATGGGTTTGGTCGTACATGCCTTCTGCCACGTGAATATGTAGGCCCGAATTTGTTTGCTGCACGAGGTTAGCTGCCTTTTTCATAGTTTCATCACTAACAGTGAATGATGCATGCATACCTATAAGTCCCTGGTGTTTTTCAAGGTGACGTTTATTCTCCTCCAGGCCTTTTTGTGCCTTATCCATTCCGTCACGGTCTGTAATTTCGTAGGCCAGCAAATGACTTACACCTACCTTTTCGAAAGCTTTGGCAATAATTTCGAGCGAACCGTCAATATAATTGGGTGAGGCGTGGTGATCTATGGTGAAAGTGCAGCCGCTCTTGGCACAGGCTATGGCTGAAGCCAGGGCACTTGCTTCAATAGTATCTTTGTCAAGCGATTTGTCCAGGGTCCACCAAACGTAACGCAATATTTCTCTGAAGTTTTCCGGTGCCTTTTTGGGTGCTGGCATACCTTTAGCCAGAGCAGAATAAACATGGTGGTGCCCTACTACAAATGATTTTGTAACCAGTTTTCCTGTGCAGTCAATTATTTCTGCATCGGGGTAGGCTTTTGGGTCGATTTCGTTTATGAACTCAATAGTGGAATTAGTACCGGGGTTTACCTGGATATGGGTTTGTTTAAAATCCAGTGTTTCCCAGTCTATATATGTGGCGTTTTTTAAAAAAGTAGTCATATGTAGTTGTTTTATAAGTTGAAGATTAGATTAATGCCATCCCTGCGGGTGAAATTATCTACTTTTTCCGTTGCATAGGCAGCTTTGTTCGGCGAATACCATCAAAGGCACATAAGGCGTTGGCCACGGCACCGGCCGTAGGGCACAAACCAATTTCACCGATACCCTTGGCGCCATAAGGGCCTATGGGGTCTTCTTCTTCTATACCAATAACCTCGACTTTGGGCATCTCTTTTGCTCGCAAAATGCCGATATCATTGTATTTATAGCTCAGCGGATAACCGTCTTTCATGGGGAAATCTTCTGAAAGTGCATAACCCAGGCCCATATGCACGGCGCCTTCAATTTGTCCTTCGAAGAGTGTGCGGTTCATTATTTTTCCTGCATCGTGTGCTGCAATTACTTTATCGACCTTTCCAGCTTCATCAAGAATCACCACCTGGGTGGCGTAACCATATGCAAAATGAATTTTGGGATCTTCCACATCATCGCCGGGTGCGCATGTAAAGTCGCAAACGTATTTGCCTTTGTATGTTCTGCCAATCAGCGTTTCCAGTGTATTGCCTTTGAGGTCGTTGATAATATGCTTTGATGCATCTATTATGGCATTGGCAACCAATGCTGTGGCCCGTGAAGAGGTGGTCATTCCGGTGGGTACGCCGGCATCTGTTTCTACTTTAACTTCAATATGTTCCGGGTTAATGCCCGTTTCGCTGTGTAAGGTCTGAATAGCCATGGTATGCACACCCTGGCCCATTTCGGTCCAACCGTGATGAACAATTACTTTGTCTTTGGCTTTTATTTCTATTTTAACCTCACTATCGTCAATCATGCCGTTGCCCACACCTGTGTTTTTTATGCCCGTGGCAATTCCTGCATAACGGGCTTTTTGAAATTCATCTTTTACTGCGTCCAGCGTTTTTTTGAGACCAACACCTTGTAGTTTTTGCCCGGTTGCTGTTTTGGCTCCATCTTCCAGCGCATTGTCGTAGCGTATTTGCCAGCGGTCAAATCCTCCTTGTTGGCAAATATCGTCTATGCAGCTTTCGATGGCAAAAATGACCTGTGGCACACCAAATCCACGCATTGCTCCACAGGGAATATTATTCGTATAGGCCGTAACCGCTTTAATATCTACTGAAGGCACAGTATAGCCTCCTGTAGCATGGCCAACCACACGTTCCATTACTTTTGTCCCAACCGAGGCATATGCCCCCGTGTCGCCAATAGCATCGAGTTTAACGCCTGTGAATTTGCCGTTTTTGTCGCAGGCCAGGCCTATGTTCATCCATACCGGATGCCGCTTGGGGTGCATGCGCAGTGATTCTTCACGTGTCAGGTGCAGCTTAACCGGCTTTTGTAATAAATAAGCATACATTGAAACGTGCCCTTGTACCGTGAGATCTTCTTTTCCACCAAAACCACCGCCATTTTGAACCTGAACAGCGATTATTTTTTCTTCTTCAATCCCCAGTATTTTTGCTACTAGTTTCCTGTCGACATAGGCTCCCTGGCCCTGACTGTAAAGGCGAATACCATCTTTCTCCGGTTTGGCAATACCTGTTTCTGTTTCCAGAAATGCATGTTCGATGCGTTGTGTTTCATATACTCCGCTGGAGGTATAAGCAGCCTCTTCGAAGGCTTTATCCACATCGCCAAAATTGATGGCACATGTTTCCAAAACATTGGAACGTCCTTCGTGTACCTGTGGACTGCCGGGTTTTGCAGCTTCATGCATATCTGTAACTGCGTCGAGCACCTCGTAATTTATTTTAATTAGTTCTACTGCTGTTCTTGCAATAGCTTCCGATTTAGCTACAACACCTGCTAAAACATCACCAATGTATCGGGTGATCTCGTTTTCTCCTATCATCAGTGGCCAATCCTGAAAAATAAGGCCCTGGAATTGTTCACCGGGAATATCTTTAGCTGTAAATACCCGCTCAACTCCGGGTAGTTTTTCCGCCTCTGAGGTATCTATTTTAATAATGCGGGCTCGCGGATGGTCACTGAATTTCAGCGCACCGTGAAGCATACCTTCAAAACGCATATCATCTACAAAATCACGGAACCCGAGGGCTGTCTCTTCTGACTGGTATTTTGGGTATCGTCCGCCTATGGTGGCTGATTTTTCATGTTTCCTGGGTTCTTCGCCCCGTAAAATGGCAAATGCTTCTTCAATAGCATCTACAATTTTCACATAACCTGTGCAGCGACAAATATTGGGAGATATGGCTTTGAATATTTCATCGCGTGAAGGGTTCGTATTTGTATTGTACAGGCTTCTTGCCCGCATAATCATGCCGGGGGAGCAAAATCCGCACTGCACTGCACCGCGCTCAGCAAATGATTTACTGATGACTGATTTGAAATGTTCTGGTAATCCTTCGATGGTGTTTACTTCTGCATCTTGCAGGTTTTGCATTTTTGTGCGGCATGCCAGCCGGGCTTTGCCGTTTATTTCAACGGTGCAGGCCCCGCAAGTGCCTTGTCCCGAGCACCCATCTTTCAGGGATGTAATATTTAAATCGTTACGCAGATGCGAGAGCAGCGATTGTGCGTCATCGCCATTGTAACTTGTTGGCTTCCCGTTAAGCATGTATTTGATCATGATAAATATTTTTTCAGATTGTCGATATTGGGTTGGATAGGTTCAGGTATTTGAACCATTTCTTTTACTGCTTTCAGGTCTTTGAGACCACTGCCTGTAAGTAAAACTACATTTTTTGATTCTGATTCCAGTTTGTGGTGTTTTTTATAGTGAAGAAAGCCTCCAAATGCGGCAGCTGCAGCCGGCTCGGCAAATAGTCCGGTGTTTCCGGCCAGCTTGCGTGATGCTTCAAGAATATCCTGGTCTTCGATGGCCAGCACTTCTCCGTTGTATGTTTTCAAGAATTTTTTTGCCATATGATAATTACGCGGTATGTCAACTGAAATGGAGTCGGCAATTGTTTGGCTTTGTTTGACTTCAAAATCATCGTTGGTAAAATTACGTGCAATATTATCGCTGCCAGTTGATTGTACGGCTACGATGGTTGGCATTTTTTCGATTAAATCTAATTTTAACAGGTCTTCGAAACCTTTAAACACACCGGAAATAATTACACCATCACCTACGGGCACAAAAACGCGATCGGGTGTCTGACGCCCTAGTTGTTCGTAAAGTTCAAATGCCACTGTTTTTTTTCCTTCAATGGTCAATGGGTTAAAAGCCGTATTGCGGTTATACCAGCCCAATGTTTCGGTAGCTTTTATACTTAGGTCGAAGGCATCATCGTAAGTGCCATCGACGGGTATTAAAGTAGCTCCGTACATCACAATTTGTGTGAGTTTGGCTGCGGGTGCGGCTGCCGGCACCATAATAATGCCTCTTTGGCCCTGGGCAGCGCAAATGCCGGCCAGTGAAGAACCGGCGTTACCCGTGGAAGCCGTTACAATGGTGTTGATGCCGTTTTCTTTTGCATAGGCAGAAACTACTGCCGATGCCCTGTCCTTATAAGAAAATGTGGGGTTCTGGGCATCGTCTTTTAAAAATAGCGTGCCCTCCAGTGCTTCGCCATCCAAATTATTGATTTCGTAAAGTGGTGTTTGTCCAATTGTTAGATTGGGCAGGCTTGCTGTTTTTTTTATGGGTAAAATATCTATAAAGCCATGTTTGGCAAGCGCTTCAAATGATTGCTTTTTTAGAGTGTTGTAATCATAGATGGTTTTCAGTACGCCTTTCGGGGGCTCGTCGGCTGTATTTTTTGCATTACAGGACGGGCACATATATTGGACGTCGAATGGATTGTAGGTGGCGCCGCAATCTGTGCATTGATATTGAAACTTCGGTTTATCAGTCATATTGCAATTTAGTGAATAATCGAAAAAGCAAAAAGTTGCTTTGGGACAAATTTTAATGTCCTGAAGCAACTTTTATTATTAGTTATACTGTAATAAATTCCTCATCATTGGGCATATGTTATTTTAACAGCCCTGTGCGATCATTAAATTCGTTTATTAATTCATCCCAGCGATGTACCTGGTTGAATATTTTATCCCATATGGTGCGATCGTCCCACAACTGGTTCAAGTCGTCTAGTTCTTTTGCTTGTTGCTCGATCCATGTGAAATATTTCAGATTATGGATGTTTTTACGGTCGTAATAACCAAACTCTTTCATGTGATCGACAGTAGTACCCATGATACATTTCTCAAAATCTTTAGCAGCTTCAATTTCGCTGTATTTTCCTTTGCTTTCTTTTTGCTCATCAAGGCGGGAGCGATACATGTCGGCCGAATCGGTTGCTACTGTAACTATTACATCTTCTTCGGTCATTTCATAATATTTGGCTGTTTTAATGGCGGACAGCAGGTTTCCTATGCCAGAAATACCAATAAGGTGCAGGTCTTTTATTATTTCTTCGTCTATTCCCTGATCTTTGAGGTATTTCAGCCCTTCCGGCTCGTTGAACAGCCTTAAAATACGCATACAATCTTCATCGTCAATGGCTGTGACCATATCGGTGTTTTTTACGTTATGAATCCAGGGTACGTGTTTATCGCCAATGCCTTCGATGCGGTGTCCGCCAAAACCATTTCTGAGCAAGGTTGGGCACTGCAGTGCTTCTGAAGCTACTACTTTGAGGTGCGGTGCATTCTTGCGTAAGTAATCGCCGGCTGCTATGGTTCCGGCTGATCCGGTAGCTGACACATAAGCTGCGAGGCGGCCATTTTGTGGTTTTACAGCACTGTAAACTTCTTCAATGGCTTTTCCTGTTGTATGGTAGTGCCAAACGGCATTACCAAATTCTTCAAATTGGTTAAAGATCATGCAATCAGGGCGCGTGCGACGAATTTCCCAGCATTTGTCATAAATCTCTTTTACGTTTGATTCGCAGCCGGGTGTAGCAATAACCTCAGAGCCAATTTCATCGCGTAACCATGAAAAACGTTCCTGGCTCATTTCTTCTGGCAGGATAGCTACTGATTCACTTCCCATCAGTTTAGAATCAAAAGCACCGCCTCTGCAATAGTTGCCTGTAGAAGGCCAAACCGCTTTGTGGTAAGAGGGGTCATATTCTCCTGTGGTGATGCGGGGTGCCAGACAGCCATAAGCTGCACCTACTTTGTGTGCACCGGTAGGAAACCATTTACCGATGAGTAATACAATTTTTGCTTTTACACCTGTAATTTCAGGCGGCAGCTCCATGTAGTTTACATCTCCAAATAACCCGCCTGTTTCTTTGGGTTCGTTTTTCCAGGTAATTCTGAAAAGGTTCAGTGGATTTATTTCCCATAAACCTACGTTTTTTAGTTGGTCTTTAATTTTATCTGGAATCAGCTCCGGATGACGCTGCTGTTCAAAAGTCGGGAGAATAATATTACGTTCTTTGAAACGCTGTACCGCGTTTTCGAGTGCTTTTTCGTTGGTTACTTTATCGGTAATTGGAATCATTTCGTGTTGTTTTAGATTATTTTGCTTTGCAATATACTAAAAACATACGAAAGTTCTATCTATTCCTTTAATCTTGGGAAATAGTTTAAATATTTTTCTTTTTGCTGGAAAATTTTTATATTTGATCGATTAATCATTTTGTTTTAAAGAAAATATACCTGACTTATGAAGCCCATAGATGAAATTGACCGCAAGCTTTTAAATGAATTGCAGGTAAATAGCCGCATCACCATTCGTGAATTGTCTGAAAAACTACACCTTTCTACTACACCAATTCATGAGCGTATTAAGAAACTGGAAAAAGGGGGCTATATTAAGCAATATGTTACCTTGCTTGATCCAAAGAAATTCGATAAAAAGCTGATGGTCTATATATCAGTGTCATTGCGCGACCATGCCAAAGAGGCCGTAGAATCCTTTGAACAGAAAATAGAGAAGCTTGATGAGGTAATGGAATGTTATTATATTTCCGGCAGCTCCGATTTTTTGCTGAAGGTTTTTTGCGACGATATGGATGATTTTCATGATTTTATCACCAATAAGTTTTCTACAATAGAAAATATCACCCAGTTTTACAGCTCATTTGTCATGTACGGATCAAAGGTGAAGTATGACTTTGAGTTGTGATAACCTCGTAGGTAGTGCATCTAAAGAAAACTCTTGATTTTCACTGTGCGTAGTAATAAAATTCAAGAATTTCGTTTTTTTACGATTCTAAATATACCCTCAACCTACAAAAAATAAATCAAAGCCCGGGAGGATATGGCATACCGGAATTATTCAGAAAAAATTTCTGAAAATTGGTTTTCTATTTTTTCGATCTCTGCCCTGGATAATTCGGAGAATTCCTTTTCACCTGCTCTTTTCGATAAATTGCCATTATTTTGTTGCAGAAAAAGAACTAAAAGCGCCACTGTTTTATCCGGCATTTCAAATTCTTCATCCAGGAACCTTTTAAACTGGTCATATTGCTCGAGGTATTTCACCTCTTGTGGAATGATGTTGTGAATTGTATCATGTACACAATCATAAAGAAACTCTGCCTGGGGTGTGGCATCAAAATATCGGTAATAGTCAATGGTATTATTTAATGTCTTTACATTGTTGTCAGGAGTAGTTTTCCAGTCAATAAAGTCAAGCAAAGGTTGTGAATATTGCTGAAGTACGCTACGATAATCATTGATATGATTTAAAATAGAAGCCGAAACAGGAAAAATGAGGCCTTGGCTTGTAAATCTTTTTCTTGCCAGTATATGGTGTATCAGGTAACGATGAATCCGGCCATTACCATCCTGAAAAGGGTGGATGAATACAAAGCCAAATGCAATTTTTGTGGCTGCTATTACTGGATCAATATCAGATTCTTCGAGGTGTTGACTGGTTTTAACAAGACCAGAGATTAATTGTTCCAGATCCTGCCATTTTGCAGAGATATGTACGGGCAAAGGTTCACCAGTAGAGCGGTCATGCTCACCTACAAAACCACCTTCCCTGCGAAAACCCATTTTAACGAAACGAGTACTTTCAATCACTAATTGTTGTAACCGCAGAAGTTCTTCTTTGGTTAAAGGATTTGAGCCCGCCTGCCCTATTGCACTTCCCCAACGAGCTGCACGTTTGCTTTTTGGGATTTCTCCCTCAATGGTAAAAGATGCTTTTGAGTCTTTTAGTAACAAAAAGGCAGATGCTCGCTGTAATAATTCCTTATGAACAGATTTTAGTCGTTTATCCTGTTGTTCGGATAACTGTGATTTAATATAATTTTCCAATTTTTCTGTTTTAAACACTAACGGACAAAAATCCGGTGAGCCCGGAAGGTTATTAATGATGCGATGGCGTTTCGAGTGAGTACCTTTTACTGAATATTGTAGGTTCTCATTTAATAAGGATACATAGTTTCCTTTTTTTATATCAGCAATATCCAACATATCCTGCATCAGCCATTCGTATAGAAACCATATTTTCCGGCTATATTGACCGGTTGCTTCACTGGATATTATTTGGGTAATATCAGCTTTGGATAATTGTTGAAACAATTTCTTAAAAAATAGTAGATTAATGCCTTCATATTTGATGGCAAAAATAAGTTGACTATATAAATTGTCATCGGGCAAATGACGGAAAGTAAAAACCTGCCAGTGTTTATTCTTGTATTGTCGGTTTTTATAGCTTACTAAAGCCAGGCTCTCAGGCATTGGCATAGTTAGACCCAATGCCTCAATAACAGCACCATAACCTACAAGTCTTGCTTTTTCCGGTGCAACTCTTCCGTGAAAAACAGTTATTTCCTGTGAAAAGTGATTAGATTCCATGTGAACTTGTGAAAAATGATTATAGCAAATATACGGGAAAAATGATTATTTTTCATGAAAAATCATTATATTTTAGCAATAGCGTGAAAAACGATTACAAATAACCTGGCTCCCAAAATCCGCAAGTATAAAAATTACAAATTACGATATGCTTACGGGTTCATATGTTTATAATTTTGGTTTTAATGGTCAGTATCTCGTATGTAGTGTATCTAAGAAAACTCTTGATTTTCTCTGTGCGTAGTAATAAAATTCAAGAATTTCGTTTTTTTTACGATTCTAAATATATTCTCAACCTAAAAAAAACATATTGATGGGTACCGAACTGTGATTATAACTCCGGCATTTCGGCCACAAAAAATAATGGATGTGTTGAACCACTCATAATTTTAATAATCTATATTTGCAGGCAGTAAAAAAATCTACCATAATGAAAGGAAAATTAAAAGCGGTTAACGTTAATCGTATTGTAAGTGGAATTGCATTTATTATCAGCATTGGAACACTATTTACATTTGTCTATCAAACAAAATTAATCCGTGAACATCAATACGCTACCGTTATGCCCTATTTGGAAATATGGGATATAAACAATAGTAAAGAATATTCTGTAAATATATTCAACAGGGGCTTGGGTCCGGCATTTATTGAAAAAATCCAAATTGAGTATAAAGATTCATTATATCCCATGGACCTAATCAACTTTTTAGGGCTTCAAAAGCTAAAAGGACCCTACACCTTTACAAATATCCGAGAGGGAATGGTTATTAAAGAAGATTCCAAAATCAGCATGGTCCAAAAAAAACTGCCCAGAAATGACTCAACGCGTAGAGAAATGGAAAAAATAATGGACAGTGTATTAATCCATATCCAATATAAATCTATATACGATGAGCATTGGAAAACATCCAGCGCCAACCTTCCCGTAAAAATGGAAGATTAATATACAATATGTTACATAACAAAGATACATGAAAAACGATTGTATTTTAGCAAAAAGCGTGAAAAACGATTACAAACACGCGCCGAAAAAAAGGGAAATTCCGTTTAAATTTTAAGAACAAAGGGGTCAGCATCCGCCGGAATGTCATGTTTTTTTCATTACAAAGAATACTAAACCCCGGATTCTGAAGGTGGGGTCAGCTTAGTCCGGAATATCCATTCGCATTTATTAATAAGTGGAATAAGAATAATACGCAAATCAACTCTATTTCCACTGTTACAATGTCGTCGATAAATCCTTTAATACTGATATTTTGCGTTACGTCGCGGCGATATTCCATTTTAATCAATCATTCTACCATAATTTCAGCCCTACGGACTTATTTTAAGTCAAAGCAAAGCTCCTGTATTGATTGTAGTCCTTATAAGCCAAGGCCGTTAGGCCTGGTATTATGGTAGCAAAAATGTTAGAAATGGAATTATCGCCGCGATGGTGCGTTAAATTAGAATTAGCGAGGTATACATCGCCGACAGTGTAGGAAAAAAACACAGAGTCGAGAATTATTTGACTTAAAGTTAGCGGCTTGTTAGGTGCGAAACTTCAGTAATTTACTGGCGCTTTGCAATTTAAACAAAAATCTCTGTGAACACAGCGGGTTGCTCCACAATTCGGACAAGTCCAGCGTTTGGTTTCTTTTTCCCCAAATTGTTCTAACCCGATATCTCTTATTGATTCAAGATTTTCAATCATACTCATATTGTATTTTCTCCTGTACCTTTCATCCAGTTGCTTCAATCTTCTGCATGGATACTTTTCACAGTCGTAACAAAAATTTGAATCTGTGTTGGCTAACAATTCACAATTTATTATGACACATTTCTTACAATGTGCTGGTTTGTGGTTGCTGTCTTCTCTGCATCCATAGCAGCGGTTTTTGTCCCGAAGAAATGCCAGGCATATTCCGCAATTCATTCCACATGGTGCTATCAGAGCTTTATTTATCATGTTTTATCAGTTTATTAACTGTGTCAAATTGAATGCTGATCTTTACATTTTATCATAAATTATGTTCGGTAATCGCTTTAATATTGCCGCAATTAGTCGCCAGCGTTTTGTAACACAGGCAACCTTTTTTTTGCTTTTAATCGCTTTATAAATTTGTCTAACCACTTTTTCAACAGGCATCACCCAAAACAACCCATCTCCTTTTGCCATTTCGCTATCCACAAATCCGGGCCTGATATCGGTCACAGCAATTGGTTGTTTCAGTTTCACTGCTTTTTGACGCAACCCTTCCAAGTAATTAATCTGATATGCTTTTGTTGCATTGTATGAAGGAGCATGCCTGCTACCCCGAAGTCCACCGACTGAACTTATTGCTACAAAATGCCCGTATTTTTGGTTTTCAAAATAGTGAAAAGCCCAGTCAGCAATAAAAGTGAATCCGACAACATTCGTGTCTATCGTCCTTTTTTCAATTTCAAATTCTAATTTTTCATTATGGTCTCCTGTTCCTGCACTGCAAATGAGTAAATCAAGTCCGCCAAGTTCAGTAACGAGTTCTTCCAGATTCTTTAACGTTGCATTGATGTCTTTAATGTCAAATGCTTTATTTATATAGGATTCAGGATTTTCTGATTTTATATTATCAAGCAATTCTTTCCGTCTGCCTGTTAGTCCCAATTTAAAACCTTTGTCAGCGAGCAGCTTAGCAAGACCTTTACCTATTCCGGAAGATGCTCCGATGATTATAGCTTTTTTCATTTTCATTTATTTATCTGTTGCGTTACTTTTCTTGCTGTCTTTTTCTATACAATGACCCCAAATATTGGTTATGTTCAAAGTAAATAATCTTGTCTCGGAGGAGAAAAAGTATCGATTACTTCTCCCGCTTCAATTACCTCCATTGAATGTTCTATATTTTCGGGTATTGAATAACTATCACCTGGAATAAGAACTGCATCATTGTTTTGATACCTGATCCTATATTTCCCAGAAATAATATATCCACTTTGCTCATTAGGATGTGAATGTAAGGGTACCTTATCGCCAACTTTATAAAGCATTTTGGAAATCATCGTTTTTTGTCCGACAGCCAAAACCTCAAAAGACACCCCCTTAAATTGTCTGCTTTTCGCGTTTTCTTTTTTTGTTATCATAATAACAGGTTTTTTATTGTTCTATAAATTTTATTATAGACGATTATATTAATCTCTTAAGCCTACTTCCTTTTCAGCTCTCTCTTTTACAATCGTTAATACTTTTATTATATCTTCAAATTTTGTTGATGAATCATATATTAATTCATCGGGTTTGTTTTTGGTAATCGGTCTTTTTGAGTAGAAAAGTATTTTATTTTGGTTAATCCAAATTACCAAGACGTCCGTACAAATCCCTCAAAAAGTCAAGTTTTTGTAGGTAATATTTCCGGGTTTTTATCATAAAGCGAAAGCCTAATACCAGAATTATAGGAGTAAAAATAAGTATGCCCCAAACATCCTCGGTTAAAAATTTCTCCGACTTCAATAATTCCCTAAAACCTAATCCTGAATAATAAACATGGATGGATAAAAATGTTAAAAGGTATAATAAGGGAAATAAATAGTACTCGACTTTCTGAAACCTCCCGGTTAACCATTTTGATAATATGTCGATTCTTATTTCTAACCATGCCTTTAAAGATGTGTCGCTTTTAATATTTTTGAGTTTATACCAAATAGACAATCCAAAGTATAGTGACACTAAAACAACTGCTCCAAGCATTGCGTTATTGATTAAAAGTAAAAAATCATGCTGCCGGTTAATTGAGGTAATAATCAACCACACGATCATTGCAATACAAACAAAAATTGCAATTGCATTAATAACCACAAACTTATATAAAGCCTGTTTAGCTTTTGAGATAAGCAATAAATTCAACTCATCTTTACTTTTTTGATTGACTGCACTATCCACATTTTTCCATATTTTTTGTAGCGCTATATTTTCATCTGTGCTCATGATGCGAATGTTTTAAATTTCTTTTTAACAATTCTTTAGCCCTGTTGATACGGACACCCACATTAGACTTTGAAATGCCGATGATTTCCGATATTTCATCGTAAGTTTTTTCTTCTAAATAAAGCAGCATAATTGACTTCGATACTTCATCCAGATTATAGATGCCATTCAGTAAAAGCTGAAAAGCTTCATTGTTGGAAATTTCATCTTCAATATTGGATTGATCAGCCAATTCCGGTACTTTTTCATTGTATTCAACCCGTGATTTTTTCTTAAGTCTTGAAATTGATGTATTGATAGATACGGCATATATCCAGGAACCAATACTTTTTTCTTTTTTCAGTTTTGGATAGGACTTCCAAAGTTGATAGACGATTTCCTGAAAATTGTCTTCTCGCTCTGTTCTATTTTTAAAGTAAATTAAACTGACCTTATGCAAAATACCCTGGTAGTCTGATAATATCTCAAGAAATTTTATCTTCAAAGCTTTAGAATCTGAATTATTGCTCATATGGATTTGTTTTTATCCTTGCTTATTACATACCATTGCGACTACAGTTTCTCTGCCTGGTTGAACAGTGTTTTGAGTCCTTGCGGAATAGTGCCACTCAGCACCCATACCGGGAAATCGAGACTATGGTTGCTTTGCTGAAAGATATAAAAATGTAAGTTGCTTTTCTTTAAATCTTTTGCTTTTTTTTCTAGTGCTAATATACCCTCAACCGGGGCGTTGGCATCATCCGATCCGTGAAAAATATGTACTGGAATATCCAGGTTGAGCAGCCGGGTCTTGTTTGGTTCCAACTCGCGATGTTCCAAAATCCATGGCACACCCACCCGAAAGAAGTTGTTCCATATCCAATCGCTATTTTTTTCTTCAATTGCCGATCTTATTTTTTGAAGCCGGGGCTTGAGCTTTATACGAAAATCTTCAGCCGTTAAAACGGAGTCGTGGTTCATATCCAATTGCTCAAATTTGGCCCCTCCCATACGTGCTTTGGCTCTGGGATGCCCGTTTTCATATTCTTCCGGTTGTATAATTCCATCCTGGTCTGAATCAAAGAATCTGCGCATATTGATCATGGAAGATTTACCGCTGTGCTGCCATAATATTGTTGAATAGACATCGTCAGACGGTGCGCCGGCCAAAAAAAGTGCATCTACCGGTACAATTTTACGATTGGCTACCTCACTGGCTATAATTGACCCAGAACTCCAGCCAAGCAGGATGAACTCACATTTTGCGAGGCGTTTGTCTTTGCGTAAAAACTGAATAATCGCTTCAAGGTCCTTAATTTTTATTGTAGGCGTATAATTGTAGAACTTCTCCTTGTTTACCCTGTCAAAGTGGGGCGGAGTGCTATCGGGTTTGGTATATCGTGTGCTATAGCTAAAATATGCAATTCCCCGATTGGCGAATTCGTCTGCAAAATAGTCATGGTAGTTAAATACTTTCCTGCCGATCTTACGCTTTGTCTCATAGGTAAAAGGGCCACTGCCCGGCACATCAATAACAATTTTATTTTTAAAATTATCACCGGGTATGTTGAGCCTTCCTTCGATTATTGCTCCGTCAAAGCTTTGTATATGCATTATTTCCTGTGCAGTTGTGCTAAAATGGGCAATGCCAATTAATAACAGCAGTGGAATTAACTTAAAATTTCTCATAATTTCAAACAGTTTAAATTTGTGAATAATTACAATAGTTGCACTGTTTAAAAAGTATGTTTCAGTAAGATTTTCTTACAGAAAATTGTGTTTTTTTTTTTTTAGCTATGGCAAACAAAAAATGCTTTGATTATTATTACCGGTTTTCTAACATCGCTTTTATTCTCCGGGCAAATCTATTCTCCGGGTTGATTGCCAGTGCTTTTTCAAGATATTTTTTCCCCAGTTCCATTTTGCCGGTGTCAAAATGCGCCTTTGCTAAAAAAGCATATGCCTGGTCTGATTCAGGGTATAGCTCGATGCAATATTTCAAAATATCAATGGCATTTTTAAAATCACCGTTTTTGGCAAGTTTATCCATCGTTGGAAAAATTACTTCCCATTTCCCCGGTTTGGGCTTATAGCCAAATTTTTCTTCTATCGCATCGTAGTGATTTTGAATCACTTGACTGATAGGGTTATCCAAGTTATCAGGCAATTGGAATTTCCAATCTTCATAAAGTTTTAGAAACCCATCCTGGAAATTTACAGCAATATTGGAAATATGGTTCTCACCTTGATTTATTTTAAAGTGATATTCATGATCTTTAGCTTTGTTTTCACTCATTATTTTTTCTAAAGACCTAAAGCTAAGTGTATCAGTATCATTATCCGTACCCACCGATGCATGCAGAAACCTGTAATCTTCTGTTTTTAAGCCTATTACTGAATTATTGGCAAAATCAATCAATGGCTTTGCAGGACCGGGGCTGCCTGCAATGTATGCGTTGAATAATCCGGGATTTTGAAGCATGGTATACATTGCAAAATGACCACCGGCGGAGTGTCCGGCAAATACTTTATAGTTTTTAGTTCTGTAATGCTGATCTACAAACGAAATCACTTCATTTTGAATAAATTGAAGATATTTGCCGGCATTTTCACTAATAATCAAATTTTCGTTTCTTCCGTCACTTGATAATCCGATTACAATGCTTTCGGGCACACTTTGGGTCATTGCATGTAGTCGCATTAAATCATAATAAAGGTTGGATGTTGCCGGCGCATCAGCAATGTAATGCACAGGGTATGTTTTGGTGGTATTTTTATTATAATCGGTTGGGAGATAAACAAATAAAGTGCGTTCTTGATTTAGAATCTCCGACTTAATGGTTTGTTTTTCACACAAACAAAAATCATCCGAAAAACTTTGCCCTGAAATGTGAATATTTAATCCAATAATAATTGATAGTAAGAAGCTGAAAGTTTTCATAATTAAACGTTTTAAGTGATTTTACATTTTTTTTTAAGCGTTGATCAAAAACATGCTTTTTTCTATGCGCTTAGTTTCATTCATCCCTGAGCGCATTCACAGGATTGTGGTTTGCTGCCCGCCAGGTTTGCCAGGTTACTGTAATGACCGAAACAGCCAGCGTAATAATCAAAGCCGGCAAAAATAGCCAGATATTCATAGAAATTCTGTGGGCAAAACCCTGAAGCCATTGTTCCATGAGATACCATCCAACAGGTGCAGCTATGGCAAATGAAGTCAGTATCCAAATTACGAATTGCTTATTCAGTAATAATAGCAAAGACTTTGGTTCTGCTCCATTCACTTTTCTGATGCCCACTTCTTTGGTCTTTTTCTGCATAATGACCGATGCCAGATTGAACAATCCCATCAGGGCAATAAGCATGCTGATGAGTGCAAAAAATTGCAACAGGTTATTTTTTCGTTGATCATCAACATAGAGCGATGCCACGCGGTCGCTGAGAAACTCGAAATGAAAATCAGCTTCCGGAATTACTTTTTTCCAAACCGAACGAACCTGCGCAATTGTTTCGATTTGATTTTGCCGGCCGATTTTTAAATGTAACACCCCATCACCCTGAGCTCCCGGCAAAAAGGCAATGGGTTCGTCTGCATTGTGCAGGGAATGAAAATGCAGGTTGTCCAATAGGCCAATCGCTTTAACACCATTAAGTTGCATGGAGTCCAACCTGCCGGAAAGCCCGCAGTAGTTGTAGCATGCCTCATTCATTATTACGGTATTGGGCACCCGAAAATCTTTCTTTTCTCTGAAGTTGCGGCCTCTGCTGAATTCCATTTCCATCAGTGGTATGTAATCGTCATCGATATACATTACTTTGACAATCCGTGCCATTTGTTGCTGCTCTTTTTCAATCTGAAAATGTACGGTACCTAAAATATCGCCCGGCGCATTCGAAGCGAAAGCTGCCGAATGTACACCCGGTAAGGATTTTAATTCTGATTTGAGGGTTTTAATTTTCGAGGCTGTGGGCTTTATGTCGTTGATCTGCAATAAAAGCACATTTTTATCATCAAAACCCTTGTCCTGGTTGAGCATAAAGTGCAGTTGTCGGGTTGTCACAATCGCACCTGCAAAAAGTACAATAACCAGGGCAAATTGTAATATAACTGACAGTTTGCCCCGAAAAGCTCCTTTCATCTTTGTAAAACCCACCGGCACATTCTGCAAAAGACGGATGGCTTTTTGGCGAAATTGCTGCCCAAAAGCTACAGTAGCAGCCAGCAAGCTGAGTGTGAGGTTTAATCCTAAAAATATGGCCAGGGTGAGTTCACGGTTCATTGCAACCCATTCGGGTCGGAGCCATTGATCAACAAGGGGGTATATCATTATCAAGGCCCCAACAGCTAAAATGCTTGCAGTAAAAATTAAGACGAAAGCATTGAAACTAAATTGCAAAAACATTTGCCATTCGGATGCGCCCAGTAATTTGCGGATGCCTAAGTCTGTTTTGTGTGCTATATTTCTTGAAACCAACAGATTAGCGTAATTTAAAACGGCAATCAGAATAATAAAAACCGCCGTTAACACCAGCAGATAAGTGTACAATAAATTCCCTTTGGGATAATCGTAACTCATATGCGGCGAAAAATGCAACGCATCTACAGGGATGGCCAGGGGTTCGAATGTGGCGTGTATGGCTTTGCCAAAACCGGCCATATACTTTTCATAAAACCCGTTGAAATTTCCGGTAATATCTTCGATTTGTGCCCCTTTTTCCAGCAAAATAAAATGAAAAGCCGAGGGCATCCAGTATAGTTCGGCAAGTTTTGGACCCGACAGTTTCGATTTGTCATAGGCATTTTTGTTGAGGGTAAACAAAGCACTGAACTGATGATGTGTGTTTGATGGCATGTCGGCAATAACCCCGGCCACAGTAACCTGATGCCCGTTAAACTGTAATGTTTCCCCTACAGGATTGATTTTGCCAAATATTTTTTTACTCAATGTTTGATCGATAACAATTTGACCAGGATCTTGCAGGGCATTTGCCGGCTCACCGTAAATGAACCGGAGATCGAAAAAATCAAATACCGGGGGATCGGCAGAATAGGCTTTTTTGACCTGAAATTGACTGGTATCGGTATGCAGTGTAATGCTTTTTTTGAAAGGGAACAAGCGTGTGTAGCTTTTCACCTCAGGGAAGTAAGCTTCTAAGGCAGGAGCCAATTCAGGGCCGAGTACTGCATGGGTTTTTGTTTCATCGGGGGTGATAATTTTTCCGCTAATGCGGTAAATGCGGTTGGTGTGCTGGTAGTGGCTGTCATAACTCAGCTCATGGCCCACATAGCTATAAATGCTGAAAGCGGCCATAAAAGCAATGGTGAGCCCGATAATGTTGACCCAGGTCGAAAGCCTCCGGTTAAAATTGTTTTTTATTGCTGTTTTGAGTTTGATGTAAAGCATACAATTGGGTTTTTACTTTAAAAAACGTCTGCGTTTATTTCTTTTGGCATTGGCGGCATACACATTTCCGCCGCCCCAGGTGAGGCCGGAATTGCGTTGGCGGAATGGCGAATGGTTCATGTCCCAGCCTTTGGAGCCTTCCTTTTCGGCATGCGGGATTTCCACTTCTTTACGTGATCTTTTCTTACCATCGCCATAAATGATACGTTTCATCTTTTGCCTGTGTTGGTATCGGTCAATGGCAAAAAGCGGCAGGCACACCAAGCCAAGCAGCACCAATCCCAAAACCAGAAAAAGGTCGTTGAGCGGAAACTCTGCAATGATGCCCACGAGCCTGATGGCCAGTAGTAAGCCGCCTAAAATTCCGGATATGTAGATGATTGTTTTTCTCATAATCGTTGTATTTTTAATTATCATTGGTCATATGTCTGTCCCGCTGCAAAGCGAGGGAACCTCCTTTTCCTGACATTCAGATTTTTAACTTGATTATTCCAAATAATCATTCTCGTGTGTGTTAAAAGTTTAATCATGGAGGTTTCATATTTTTATGTTTTTATTATTCATCTCTTAACGCCTGCACCGGATTGAACCTTGCAGCTATCCAAACCTGAACACTCACTGTGAGCAGGGCTATCATTAAAGCAAGGGCTCCACCCATTCCAAAAACCCACCAATGTAGTGGCGTTTTGTAAGCAAAATTTTCTAACCAACTACGCATAGCAAACAAAGCAATTGGCACAGCAGTAATAAAAGCCAATAGAATCCATCGCAGAAACTCTTTATTGAACATGATAACTAATTGCCATACGCTTGCGCCATTTACTTTGCGAATGCCAATTTCTTTGGTTCGGCGGCGGGTCATCAATAATGATAACCCCAAAAGCCCCATTACGGCAATTACTACTGCAATAGCACTAAAACTACTGATTAATATACTCAGGCGTTGTTCGGGTTTATATGCAGACTGTATCATATCATCCAACATGTGGTACTCAACCGGAAGATCAGGGTAGAACAGGGTCATCACCTTTTTTATATCTTCAATAACTCGCTTTGTTTGCCCGGGGTGAATCTGAAGCAGTAAGAAACGGTTAAAATGGGTTTTTGGTGAACGGATACGAAATGCAAAGTTTTCTATAGGGCTATGCAGTGAGGCATAGTGGAAGTCATTCATTACCGCAGAAACTACAAAAGGTTCAGATGAATCATCTCTTGTGGTTTCAGCCGATGTGAATTTACTCATCGCAATTTGGTCATGACTAAATGTTTGTTGTAAATTCTTATAAAACGTTTGATTAATGATCCAACCTTTCTCTAAGTCATCAAAAGCATGAATCAACTCTATTCCCAAAGTTTGTAAAGCATCAATATCTACAGTCCTGAAATTGAACGAGAAATTAGTTGCCTGAAGACTAAAATTAATGTTCTGATACGGATGCATTGGATGATGATCTACCGTAGATGCCGATACCACACCCGGGATATTTGATACCTCATCCAGCACAACAGTGCCTTGCGTATTCCTGTCCGGGAATGGTAAAACAACAACATTATCCGTATCATACCCCAAGTCTTTGGTTTGTACAAAGTTCAGTTGGCGATGGATAAAAAACATAGCAATGAGTAGTACAATCACTGCAGCAAATTGAAATACAACCATTCCGGCGGATTGATTCATTTGTGTTTGCTCTTTCCCTCTACCTTTCTTAAGCAAGTTCAGTGCAGATTTACGTCCATAATAATAGGATAGGGCTATTGATGCAATAAATGTGATACTGAAAAGAAACAGGCAGGCATAAAGAATAATATGAAAATTCCAAACCGTAAAGTGCCACTGTTCGAACACTTTTGTTACGTAGGGTTCTGCGAGTGCTAAGTACAGCATTGCAAGTAAAGTGCTTAACAAAACTTGCATGAATATTTCAGGTAATACCTGTAGCCAGATTCCTTTCAGCCCGGCACCATGTACCTTTAATACTCCGGCTGCCCTGGATCGTTGCTGCAAACGAGCCAGGTACATATTGATGAAATTAATCAATGCAATAATAACTATGATGACTCCAATACCAAGTAATACAAGCACATTAAGTCTGCTGACACTTTCTTTTTGTTCAAAATTCAGCCCTGAAGTAAAATGTATATCGTACAATGCCTGTAACTTAGTCTCAAAGGCCGATAGTGGAGGTCCATGTGCATCAGTCAAATAACTTTGTGCAAGGGCAGTCAGGGAGTCCTCCAGTCTGTTTTTAGCTGTGGGGTCATATAATTTTACATATACATTACTGGCAAACACCTTTAATTTTTTGGGTGCCTGGGTCAGTCTTTTTAGGTTTCCTTTTTGAGACACTAACATATCGAAGCGAAAATGTGTAGTCTCCGGATTGGGTGAAACAACTCCGCGAACGGTAAAATGGCCAATAGTGTCAATTCCGCTAAAACCCATAAACTTGCGAATAAAAAGACGTTTGCCTAAAACATTTTGACTGCCAAACATTTTATCCGCAGTTTCCGGCGTCAGAAAAACGACATTTGGTTCATCAATTGCTTTTGCATCACCCACATGCATTTGAAGTGAAAAGAACTCGATAAAGTGAGTGTCCACCACTGCCACATCTTTTACTTTCACTACATGGTTCTTGTTTTGCAGAATACCATCTTCTGCCAGCGTAAAGCCCGTAGTTTTTTGAACCGCTGAAACGTTGGTAAGTTCATCGCTATAGCAGGCAAATGTACGTGACCAAAACGTACCATCTCCAACCCGGCTTATAAGTCTGTATGTTGAATGACCATCGGTTATATGTTTATCAAAGCTAAAATGACGATGCGCATAAGAAAAAAGAACGATACATGTCGCAAGTGCCACAGACAATCCCAATATATTGATAATGGGTGCAAAAACACTTCGTGTGATATAGCGGATACCCGATTTAACGTGAAATAAAATCATACGCTTATTTTTGCATTAAGTTTTGCTTCGGTTATTGGAGCAGAGTGAAATATACATTGGGTTTTATCTTTAGGTTTTCTATTGTGATAAATGGTTCGTGGTATTTTCTTTCGGTGTTGGTAGGGGATAATGGCAAAAAGCGGCAGGCATACCAAACCAAGCATCACCAGTTCCAACCCCGTGAAAAGATCGTTCTGCGGAAAAGCTGCAAGGATGCCTACAAGCGGTATGGCCAGTAGTAAGCCGCCTAAAATTCCTGATATGTAGATGATTGTTTTCATATTTTTCTTTTTTTATTATTCATCTCTTAACGCCTGCACGGGATTCTGCCTTGCCGCTCTCCAGCTTTGCCAACCTACTGTTAACAAGGTAATCACCAAAACAATAAAGCCCGACAAAGCAAAAATCCACCAACTGAGTTGGGTCTTATAAGCAAAGTTTTGGAGCCATCGGTTCATGAAATACCAGGCAACAGGAGTACCGATAATGAAAGCCTGGCCAATCCATTTGACAAAATTGGCATTTAGCATAACCAAAATCTCGTGGCTTTTCGCCCCGTTTACTTTGCGGATGCCGATCTCCTTGGTTTTTTCAACCATAGTATTCAATACGGTTCCCAGAAGTCCGAAACAGGAAATCAAGATGGCTACAAGACTGAAAATGCCAATGGATTGTTTTGTCTTTCGTTCTTTTGCATATAATTCGGCCATTTTATCTTCCAGAAAGGTATAGTCCATGTACGAACAACCCGTTACATTTGTCCAAACTGTTTTAATATGAGCCATTAATTGTTCCCTGTTGCCGGTGTTGCCTTTTACTTCTATGTAACGCCACCGGTCGTTGTCATCAAGAAAACGTATCAGCAGGGGTTTAATCTTGTGGTGCAACGACTGAAAGTTGAAGTTATCAACAACCCCGATTACATGATATTTTTCAGAAGGCTTATCTGTCCTGAAAAATCTTTCGCCTGTCGGATTCTTTAATCCCAATGCACGTACAGCTACCCCATTGAATATTAATGCCTTTTTATCACTTTTCTTTTGCTCGGAGAACCACCTTCCCCGGTCTATTTTTATATCGAATACTTCTTTAAAACCAATATCTGTTCTGAAATACTGGAAAGGGTAGGGGTTGGTGTTTGTATCGGCCCGGGTATAGCTGGATGTAGACATCCAGTTGAAAGGATAGGAATTGGAGCGGCATACCTCTTTTACGAGAGGCGATTGCTTTAATTCAGCTTTGAAGGCATCATAATGATTCCTTACTTTATTTCCCTGGTTGAGTACCACCACATTTTTTGTATTGATGCCCGGATCATGATCCGACAGGAAATGCAATTGTTTGTAGATAGACAGAATGCTTACCAGCAAGACAATAGACGCAGCCAATTGTGTGACCAGAACAACTCTGTTGAACAAAAATTTCGAATAAGAGCGTGTTTTGTTGAATTGCCTTTGCAGAATTACCTTGCTGAAATAATATCCAACAAGCCCGCCTGTCAGTATGGCCATTAGAACAACAGATACAGCCAATATTCCAACAGGCAAAAGAAAGTGAGCCGGCGGAAACGTAACCAGATCATCTAAAATTGGAGGTTGATAATCCCATATAACAATTATTATTAAAATAGCTAAAATGAAAGCAATAGCCGTATAAATCAGGTTTTCATAAATAAAGGAAGCAACCAGCCTTTTCTTCGATACCCCAAGCATGCGTTTAATGTTTAACTGGAACTGATGCTTTCTTCCTTTTGATACGGCAAAACCCATTAGATTGAAGTATGCAATGAATATCAGAACCGCAACAATGAGCAAATTGATTGTAATGATGGAAGTATTGCCTTGCGCTTCAAAACTGTTAATAAATGATCCCTTCAGATGAATGTCGGTTACAGGCATGAGCTTTAACTGAAACGAGTTTTCATTGTTGGAAGCGAAATCCAGATTGTAGTTGTCTTTTAACCAGGGCTCCCAATAATCGGTAAGGAAAGATTGGAATTTTTGCTCTAATTGACTTGCTTTTGCTGTGCTGGTTAATTTGATGTAGGTGAGGAACTCGTAACTATCCCATTTGTACTTGCTATCATCGGGGATACGGTTTTTCAAAGGAATTAATACAGAAAACTCCTGATGTGAGTTTCGTGGATAATCCTTAAATATTCCACCAACCGTATAGTCCTGACTGCCAATCTTTATTTTCTTTGTGACAGCATTTTCATTTCCATAGATCTTACGTGACAAAGATTGGGAAATATAAACTTCACCGGATGATTGCAGAAATGATTCTTTATTTCCGGCTAACAGTTCAAGATGAAAGACATCATTAAATGTCGGATCAACCCATAGCACATTTTCCTTCCGGAAGTTCTTATCATCATGAGTAATCAATACATCAGAACGATCCTTGGTGCGGGCCATCGTTTCAACCTCAGGGTATAATTTTGTGAAATGCTCGCCGAATGCCAGGGGCAGTTCACTATAAATATCCTGTGTACCATGATACACTTCGTCAATATACACATTATAGATACTTTCTGCTCCGGGATGAAACCTGTCGAAAGACTGGTGAAAATAGATGTTGCAAACCAATGGAATGGCCACCAGAAAGGCAAGCGTTAATCCGGCAACGATCAATAAAGAGAGGGCTTTTTCACTCCTTATTTTCCTTAGTATCAAATTGAGTTCGAATATCATGTTAGATTTTTATTGATCTTAGATTATTTTAAAAAGTTCATCTACTCATACCTGATTGAATCCGCCGGATTCTTACTAGCTGATATCCAGCATTGAAAACCGACTGTAATTAATGCAACGGTCATTACTAATATTAAGGTTATTGCATATATTGACCAGTTATTTGAAATTTTATAGGGAAAATTCTCCAACCATTTACCGGAAGCCCAAATTGCTATAGGCAATGCCAATAGATAAGCATAAACAACCCATTTAATAAAATCTTTAACCAGTAATGATATTATTGATAAGGTTCTTGAACCACATACCTTTCTTATTGCGATTTCCTTGATACGCTGTTGTGATGAATAAAGAGCTAAAGCAAAAATACCAATTGATGATATGATTAAAGCAAAAAAGGTCAGGTAAACCAATATATCTGATATTCTGTCTTCTTTATCATAAGCTTTGTTCATAGAATCGTCTATAAAAGCATATTCAAATGGGAAGTTGCTTGAAAATTCTTTGAAAACCCCTTCCAATTGAGTTAGTAGTTCCTCTTTGTTAGCGGTGTTATACCTAATGAGTAGATATTCCACCCACTTCTCAGTATCTGTTGGCATGAAGATGGTTGGAGCTGGTTGCTGATATAAAGGATGAAAGTGCATATCAGGGACAATATCGTTGATATATGATGTAAATTCGCCGTCGCTGCCTTCCAACGTATAAAAATCATCTTTTTCTGATATGTTTAGTAGCTTTGCTGCAGACTCGTTTAACCAACTATTAAAATCATTCGTATTTCGAGCTGGTTTAGCTTTAATTCCCAGGATCTTAAAAAAATCCTCTTCTACCCAAAATACATCAAACTGCAATACCTTTCCATTTTTCTTAAAACTCATCTTATTTATTCCTTTACCGGGCATGCTACTAGTCAAACTAACATCTTCAACTCCCGGAATTTTACCAATCTCATTTCGAAAAGCTTCTTTTGTTTGTTTGAAATCAGAATTAAGTCTTATGTACATCATTTTTTCATGATCAAACCCTAAATCATAGCTTAACAGGTATTGATTTTGTTTTAACTGAAACAACATAAATACAACCAGAACAATCGAAACCATAAATTGAAATATGACCAATCCCTTCTGAAATACTTTAAGATTAGCAATTTTATGGCCACCAGATATTAATTTGAGAGGACTATAGCGCGCATTAATTAGTGCGGGTATAATACCTGCCAAAATAGCTAATACCAATATAAAAGTAGCGCTTCCTAAAATACGTTTAACAGTAAAAAAGTCCTCTGCACTATTATTGTACTCAACAATATTGTTGAAATGGGGAAATAGAGCAACCACAATGACATACGACAATAATAATGCAGCTAAACAAATAATAAAAGTCTCAAACAGGGAATTTAGGACAATATTTATTTTACCTGCTCCAAAAATTTTCTTAATGCCTATTGTTTTAAATTGTTTTAAAGACAGAGAAACAGATAGGTTTGTATAGTTTATAGCAGCAAGAAATGAAATAAAAATGGCTATCAGCATCAGCGTATTCAGAATTCTTTTATTTCCTTGTCTTGCACCTGAAGAATACGCGTATTCGGAAGGATTAAAATATACATCTTCCAATTTTTGAAAATAGATGTTGTCATTTCTGTCTTCCTGGAACAACCAGTACCAGGGTTTAACCATTTCTACCAGTTTTTCCGCTTTTTGTTTCATATCTGCTTGTGGGTGAGCTTGGACATAAAGCCCGCCAAGAAAATATTTTATGTCAAATGAAGAAAGAAAATCAAACCCCCAGACGTCGTCAAAAGACAAATAGTTAAATATGACATCAGGGCTATTAAAATGTGTATTTTTACCAAAGTCTGAAAAAATACCCGAAACAGTAAAAGTTAATCTGTTATTATAAGTCACTTGTTTTCCAATGATATCTTGACTACCGAATAAATTGTATGCAAAAGACTCTGATACAAGAATACTCATCTTATCCTTAAATGGATGACCTTGCCGGATATTAAATGAGAACATATTGAAGAATGATGAATCAACAAACAAACAGTTTTTCGTACGTATTTTTGTTGCCTTGTATTTTAAAACGGCATCCATTTCAAAGGTTCGGGTATAATCCTCAATACCACTAATATTATTAACAATGTATTGGCCAAAAGGGGGTGAAAAATAGCAGCCATTATCATGTAAAACCCTGTATATTTGGTCTTTGTTTTCATGAAAACCATCGACATTGTTTTCGTAATTGTAATAATAGGAAAGCAAAAGTACAATCGCTAGTGATAAAGCCAGTCCTAACAGATTGATAAATACAAAAAACCTATTCCTGACAATTCTCCTAAAAATCAACTGAAGTTGGTACATAAATATTTTAATTTTTTATTAAACTTATATCATCGTTATTTATACCTCAAACACTTCATCCCGATTTTCAATGCGGCATCTTCATATGAAGATACTACTCATATCTTAATGCCTCCACCGGGTTGCGCGATGCAGCCCGCCAGGTTTGCCAGGTGATGGCCAGCCAGGCAAATACGAATACGACCAGGGCGCTCAACAGAAAGAACTGTGGCGACAGGGTAATTTTATTGACAAAGGCACTCAGCCACTCATGCATAAAATAGTATATGGCGACAAAAGCAATGAGCGCGCTCAACACAATCCATTTCAGGGTATCTTTCATTAAGGTGATGACGACCTGGTGCACTTCGCTGCCCAACACTTTACGTACTCCGATCTCTTTTGTGCGGCGGTTGACGTTCATGAGCGAAAGGGCAACCAACCCGGAAAGGCTTAACACAATGGCCAAAACCGTCCCGGCACTGACAAGCCCCATGGTTCGTTCCAGGTGGCTGTATTTTTGGTTATAAAGCTCCTGAAGCCCGGCAGCGTTGAAAGTATACGTGTCGTCAAATCCCTGCAACACATCAGCCATTTGTTCCCGCTGGTGCTGAGTCCATCTGTTTTTGTTGCGTACATACAGGTTCCTGACTGTGGGGTCATACAGTGTAATGGCCAACGGCCCAATGGGTTCGCCTGTATGTCCGTTGTAGTAAAAATCGTCTACAATGCCAATCAGCTCCATTGGAGCGCCGTGTCCCATGTCGAATTGTTCTCCAACAGTAATGCCTCCACCCAGTTTATCAACTGCGGTTTGGTTGAGGATAACACTCATCCTGTCGCGCGTTGTATCGGTAAAATAGCGTCCGTCTGTCAGTTTTAGGTTCATGAGGCTTGCAAATCCAGGCTGCACGCGGTATTCGTTAATGGATTGCTCTTTTGCGCTGCTTCCGTATTTTTTTATAATTTGCCCGCTACACCCGAAACCCATTCCATGAAACGAGGTCGCTGTTTCATCGACAAAAGGCAGTTTTTCAATCTCCATGCGGATGCTTTCCATACGCTCTTTCATAGCGGGCGTCAATGAATTGATCCGAAGGACGGGTTTGGCATCGAAACCCAGGGGACGGTCTTTCAGAAAACTGATTTGACTGTGCATCACCAGCAAGCTTCCCACGAGGAAAATAGTAATGGCAAATTGCATGAGCAATGAAATCACCGACATCCGGTTTTTCCGCTTCACATCGGCTGTTTTGCCTTTCAGTGCATGGATAAGATCAAGCTTAGAGAGGTAAAACAAGGGATAGGCTCCTGAAACCGATATCACCAGCAATACAATCAACACAATGACAATGATGGCACGGATTGAAAACAGTGACGACCATTGCATTTGCGCACCCATTAAATGGGCAAACCATGGAAAACCCAGGTACACCAATGCCATTGAACCGATAAAAGCGATGAGCCCGATCAATATGGCATCGGAATAAAACAAGCGGGCCAGCCAACCCTGCGTGGCACCAAATGAGCGGCGCGTGGCAATTTCTCCGATTCTTCGTTCGCCGTGCAGCACATACAGGTTCAGATAATTTACCAGGGCAATCAACAGTGTAAAAAGACCCACGGCCACGACTGTGATGATCGCCGTCATATCGGCTTTTGGAGAGATATCCCAGGTGGTGTTGGAGTGCATGTGGATATTGGCCAAAAGCTCGGTTTCGGTCTCTGCCGCTATGCCTGTGCCGGCGCACCAGGGCTCCATCACACGATCGTTTACACGTGCAATTTGCTGTGCGGCAACAGCCTGGTTGGCTTGTTCCTGCAATAGGACATAGGTAAAAAACTCCAATCCGGGAAACCGCTCGGGACGGATGGTTTCCATCGACGCCACCAAATCGTAGCCAAAATGACTGGTTTGCGGAAGGTCTTCCACCACCCCTGAAACAGTGGCTTTTTGATAGTTTACTGTTATGGGTTCACCTACACAGTCGACTGTTCCGAAGATCTTCATGGCCGCGTTTCGGGTCAATACAACTTTGCTGCTGCCATGCAAGGCTTCTGCCGGATTGCCGGCAATCATTGGTTGGGCAAATACATCAAAAAATCCCGGATCGGCAAATATAAGCTCCATGCCGGCAAATTTGCGTTCCCCACTCATAATATCCACTTCCCATCCACGATAGATGCGGGTTCCGGCTTCGACTCCGGGCACGTTGGCCAGCACTTCGGGCAGGGTTTTCTGGTGGCAAATGGGCGAAATACTCGTTTGCTCATTCTCGATCAAACGGTTTTTTACCCGCAGCACCCGATCTTTGGTGTCGAAATGCTGATCATAACTGAACTCGTAGGTCACATAGGCCACCAACAGCATCACCGCTGCCAATCCCACAACAAGCCCGGGGATGCCCACTGCGGCGAGCAAAGGTGATTTTTTCAGGTTGCGTAAGGCAAATAAAATACTTCGATTCATTGGTTTTAAGTTTGGGTTTTCGGTTGTATGGCATATTGGAATTTGGGCTTTAGATAAGTTCCTCCTCCATTTTCACATTTTCGCTTTCTGTAATTACCTGGCCATCGAAAAGGTTCACAGTGCGGTGGGCAAAACTGGCATCGCCTTTGGAGTGCGTCACCATCACAATGGTGGTGCCTTCGTGGTTGAGTTCGGTGAGTAGGTTCATCACTTCGCCACCGTTTTTGGAATCGAGGTTACCGGTGGGCTCATCGGCAAGGATTAGTTTGGGATTGGCCACTACGGCGCGGGCTATGGCCACACGCTGCTGCTGACCGCCCGACAACTGCTGCGGAAAATGCTTCCGGCGGTGACCAATCTGCATGCGCTCCAGTACTTCGTGTACTTTCTTTTTGCGCTCTTTGGCCGCCATTTTTAGGTACACCAAAGGCAATTCTACATTTTCGTACACATTCAGTTCGTCAATCAGGTTAAAGCTCTGAAACACGAAGCCAATGTTGCCTTTACGCAACCGGGTACGCTGGCGTTCGCGTAGGTGGCCTACTTCACTGCCATCGAGCATGTACTGGCCTTCACTTGGGTTGTCTAACAGCCCGATAATATTTAGCAGCGTGGATTTACCACAGCCGGACGGGCCCATGACGGCCACAAATTCGCCTTCTTTAATGTGCAGGTTTACCTGGTTCAGGGCGAGGGTTTCCACCTCGTCGGTGCGAAAGATTTTGGTTAGGTTTTCGGTTTTAATCATGATATATTTAATTATTAATGAGTAATTATTAATTGGGAATACATGTTTTTTGTCATTTTATTTATATAGCTAAAAATTATTGAATTTATATTAATTGTAAATTACTAATTGAATACCAGTTTCTCGTTTTCCCCAAAGGTATCATATCCTGATGTAATGACGCGCTCGCCGGGTTTGAGCCCCTCTAAAATTTCATAATATTTCGGATTTTGCTTTCCGATGCGTATGGGACGGCGTGAAGCGCTTTCTCCCGAATCATCCACTACATAAACCCACTGGCCTCCGGTGCTTTGGAAAAAGCCGCCACGGGCCAGCATCACAGCTTCGTTGGGTTGGCCCAGTTGCAAGTTGATGTGGTACGTTTGTCCGGTGCGGATATGTTCGGGAATACTGTCAGTAAACACCAGGTCAACTTTAAATCGGCCATTGCGGACTTCCGGGTACACTTTTTTCACGCGCATATTGTACACCCTATTGTTCCTGTCGAGCGTCGCCGTTAGGTTCCGGCGCACCCGGTCGATGTAGTGTTCATCTAACAGGGCTTCAACTTTGTAGTTCGTCAATACGTTAATTTGCCCGATTCGTGTGCCGCGGCCAATGCTCTGCCCAATTTCTGCATCGAGCATGCCCAATTGTCCATCGACCGGGGCCTTCACATTCAGGTTATCCAGTCGCTCGTGGACTAAGATTAATGATTGACGCATCTTGTTCAGGTCGGTTTCCAGTTGATTCATTTCCGTAATCATTATCAGCGAATCGTTTTTTGCTTTTCTTCGGTTGATTTTTTGCATTTCGCTGGCAAACTCATAATTTTCTTTGGCTTCCAGAAATGTTTCCCGGGAAACGAGTTGCTCCTCATATAGCGATTTCTGTTGCTTGAAATGCCGTTTCTTCTTTTGAATGTCGAACCGCGATTCCAGCAGGCTCCGCTGCGTTTCAATCATTTGGTTCTGAAAATTGATGCGTGTTTGTCTGAGCATATTCTCCTTTTGCGCCAGGTTCGATTCGCTGTTCATGATCTCCTGGTGCACCGTGCTGTTTTCGAGCCTCAATATTACATCACCTTTTTTAACCATGGCGCCTTCTTCGATGAGCCTTTCTTTAACGCGCCCGCCTTCCTCAGCATCCAGGTAAATGGTGGCAATAGGCGCCACCTGGCCGATTATGCGGGTATAGTCATTAAATTGCTGACGTTGAACTTCGCTAATAGTGAGTTTTTCACGATCGACTTTCAGTGTACTGGTGTGATCGGCAAACAGCATATTGAGAATCAAATACAGCAATATGCCGCCACCCGCGATCCAGATAATATGTTGCTTTCTTATTCCGCGTTTTTTTTCGATTGTCCGGTCCATAATTTCAAATTATTGATCATTAAAAAGAGCGTTTACCCTGATAAAACGCCAGGGTTTGAAACTTAATTTTTTGCAAAAGCTGGGTGCGCAATAAATTCGCGGCTGCTTTGGCCATGTTGTTTTTCACCGTATTGTATTCAATTACACTTACCAGCCCTTTGGCAAGTTTTTTTTCAACGGCCTGATAAGCCGCTTTTTCTGCCTCCAGTTGTTTTTCTAATTGTGCAATTTGGGCATTCCGGGCTTTTAGTAACTGAATGTCGGATATCACTTGCTCCAATAACTTGTTTTTAGCACTTACCTTTTCGTTACGTGCGATTTGCAGTTGCATGCGGTCTTTTTGTATGGTCGATACGCGGTTCCATTGTTGAAAAATCGGAATGCGCAAACTAAGATAAATGTTTTGCGATGCATTTTGGTCAAGCTGATCGGCCAAAGCGATGGTTTGCATGGCATCGTTATCCGGG
The DNA here is from genome assembly GCF_055145285.1 of Salinivirga sp. Classification (NCBI taxonomy): domain Bacteria; kingdom Pseudomonadati; phylum Bacteroidota; class Bacteroidia; order Bacteroidales; family Salinivirgaceae; genus Salinivirga; species Salinivirga sp. The sequence goes on from NZ_JBSRDC010000059.1 coordinate 165,892, forward strand.
TCATTGGGAAATTGCAGCTCTTTGCGCGAGTCGGCATAATTGGTCGAAAAACCCGCACCCAAAAGTAATTGGGGCAATAATTTCCCCTGATCAATACGCATTTGTTTTTGGTGTGCGCGGATATTCATTTCGGCTTTACTAATTTCAGGTATATGGGTGAGCGCGTTTTGATAAACTTCATCTGCTGTTGGAACAGTTTGAGGAACTTTGGTATCAGCCTCATAGTAGATATTCAGCGTATCTCTCAATGGGAATCTCATAATTTGTTTCAACTTTAAATGCGCTTGTTCAAGTTGATTTTGCACCACCAATACATTATGCTGTTCAGCCGCCAATTGTGCCTCCATTTGCAGCAAATCGGCATGGGCTTTTAAGCCGGTTTCTACCAGTTTTTTCGATCTTTTCCGATTCATTGTAGAAAGTTCTGCCTGGTTATATGCTATTTTGAGTAGTTCCTGGTAATAAACCACATCGAAGTATGCCTCCATCGTTTGAAAAGCAATATCCATTTGCAATTTCTTTTCTACTTCCCGGCTTATTTGATGATTGATTTTTTCGAACTTGATCCGGTTTTGCTTCACTAATCCATGAAACAAATCGACTTCGGCAGAAATATAAAGATTGCCTGAAAACAATCGCTGCTCCACAAAATTGTTGGTCGTGGGGTCAATGGATTTACCAAAAAACATATTGCTTCCGGCACCACTGTAAACAGAAGGCAATAAGTCGCGGCGGGCCTGTTGGTAATCAGTATGCGCCATATCTGTCCTTATTCCCTGGTTGACGATCTCCGTATTGTGTTCCAACGCATATTCAATGCATTTATCCAAAGTATTGGGCTGCCCCGGCACATTTTTAAAAATGCCGGTCACCAGGATAAAAACAGTAAAAGATGATATATAAATTTGCTTTGACATTTTCTGGTTTTTTCTCTATAAAGCCAATAGGAGTGCCAAAATACGTAAGTAAGTGAATATTAAAGCATAAACCCGGGTGGTTTTCCGGGGTTTGTAAAAAAATCATACATCCACATGTAAAAAAATTTTACACATTTTATTATTCCGCTGCTACCACACGCAGAGTTCCCTGTGTTTGATTGCCTGTTGGGTTTATTCAAGACATGCAGATTTTGTTGAAAAAGGAACCATGGATATCTCTAAAACCTTTGTTAAGTTTGAAGAGTTTATCAATCAGACAGAAAGACAATAATTATCTGGCGATTCTTTAAAACCATTAAAACACTACCTACAGAAAAAATTACTATATTTGCATAGATAATATTCAATATGCATATTACCCATGTAAAATCAGTACTCTGTGGATTTGTTAATAGAAAATAAATTGTTGGAATATAAAACTCATATTATTGATTATGCAACCTTAAAAAGCATACTCACAAGCCTTGGTTATGTGAATATTAATGATAAAATAGTGAATTTAAAAAGAAAGAAAATTATACAACCAATAAAAAAAGGATTTTATATTCATAATTCACAGAGTACTAAAACTATTATTTCAAAAGAACTTCTTTCAAATATTTTATTAGATAATCCTTCTTATATATCACTTGACTACGCTTTAAGTTTTCATGGACTTATTCCGGAATCAATCCATGAAGTTACTGCGGTTACACCAAAACGTTCAAAATCTTTTAAAACCAGTATAGGTGTTTTTTCCTATAAACATATAAAAATAGAGTTATTCAGCATTGGTATAAAAATCGAGAGTTCAAGAAACGCAAACTTTCTTATTGCAGGTAAAGAAAAAGCTATTTGTGATAAAATATATTTAACAAAAGGAATTGAATTAGCTTCTAAGGCCTCTATGATTGACTTTTTAGAAAACGATTTAAGGGTTGATATAGAGGATTTAGAGGATTTTGATACTAACATCCTTGCGGAATATTATAAAATATCGAAATCAAAAAAGATACAAGTACTACTAAATTTAATAAAAGAATTATGAGCATAATTAAGCAAATGCTATCTAAATACGATATTAATTCTGAAAATGATATTATAAATGCGTTAAAAGAGATTTTTCAGGAAATAACCTTATTAGGATTATATAGAGGAAGCTTTTTTAGTAAAGCAGCATTTTATGGAGGGACTTCTTTGAGAGTCTTATATGGTTTAAATAGATTTTCGGAAGATTTGGATTTTTCACTTATAGAGAAAGACCAAAATTTTAATATTGAAGATTATTTTAAATATATTATTGACGAGTTTGATGCTCTTGGAGTCCGCATAGAGTTAAAGAAAAAAAAGAAAAAAGGTAAATCATCAAATATAGAATCGGCTTTTTTGAAAAATGATACTTCAATACACACGCTTGATATTAATACAGTAGATTTAGAAAACATTCTTGAGGGCATCAATTACCAAAAAAAAATAAAAATTAAGATTGAAGTTGATACTAATCCACCTTTAAAATTTCAAACAGAAGCAAAAACATTGTTAATGCCAATGACCTTTAATATTGTTTCTATGACTTTACCTAATCTTTTTGCAGGTAAAATGCACGCCGTTTTATGTAGAAACTGGAAAACACGAGTAAAAGGACGTGATTGGTATGATTTTGAGTGGTATGTAAAAAACAGCACAAAGTTAAACCTTGAACATTTGAAAGAAAGAATGATTGAAAGTGGTGATTTTGACCGGAGTATTTTACTTGATGAGAAACGATTTATCGAGCTAATGAACAATAAAATTGACACACTAAACATAAAAAAAGCTGTTGAAGAAGTTCAGCCTTTTATTAAAGACCATCGAATACTTGAATTCTGGACGGAAGATTACTTTAAATTATTGACTAAAAGAGTTTTATTTATATAAATAATCAAAAGAAGGTGTAATAAGTAATATTTCAGGCTCACGACAAAAGTCGATTTAGATGCTTACAAATTTAATTCAAAGAAATAAAAGTAATAAAAACACCGCTAAGGCTGCTAGCAACCATCCGTATTTTCCCCTCCTTGCAAAAAAACTACATCAATATGTCAAAAATTTTTACACTTTATTGATTTTGCCCTGAAGGGAGCTTACATTTACAAGAAATTATTACGAAACAATGCCAACGAAACCCGCCAAAGGAAGCATTTTAATTATTGATGACAATAAAAGTGTACTCAGGGCACTGGATATGCTGCTCAAATTCGAATACGAGAAGGTCAAATGCATCAGTTCGCCCAAGCAATTGCCTTCATTGCTGCAAAAGGAATCGTTTGATGTAATTTTGCTGGATATGAATTTTTCGGCCGGTCTAAATACCGGGAACGAAGGATTGTACTGGCTCCAGCGCATTATGGAAATCGACCCCGACACCTCGGTAGTGATGATAACAGCTTATGGCGATGTTGAACTGGCTGTAAAAGCCGTTAAAAAAGGCGCCACCGATTTTGTACTGAAACCCTGGGATAACCACAAAATGCTCAGCACGGTAAGTGCTGCTTTTAAGCTCAGGGATTCCCGCAAAGAAGTAAAAAACCTGAAAAAGCGCGAGCACCGGTTGATCAGCGAACTGAACCGGGAACAAAAATTTATCATCGGGCAATCGCCGGAGATGACTAACGTGCTGAACATGGTGCGCAAAGTTGCTGTAACTGATGCTAATGTGCTCATTACCGGAGAAAACGGAACGGGCAAAGAATTGGTGGCCAGGGAACTGCACCGGCAGTCGAAACGTAAAGACCAGATGATGGTTACGGTAGACATGGGCGCCATTGCCGAAAACCTGTTCGAAAGTGAGCTGTTTGGCCATGTGAAAGGCGCCTACACCGATGCTCACGAAGATCGTACAGGAAAATTTGAACTGGCCCACAAAGGCACCCTGTTTCTGGATGAAATCGGGAACCTGCCGTTACCGCTGCAAGCCAAATTACTCAATGCCATTCAAAACCGCGAAATTATCAAAGTTGGTTCAAACCAGCCTGTGCCCGTAGATATTCGCCTCATTTGTGCCACCAATTGCGATATGGACAGTATGGTGGCATCAGAACAATTCCGCGAAGATTTGCTCTATCGCATCAACACAATTCACATAGAAGTACCGCCACTGCGAAACCGTTCCGGCGATGTAAAAAGCCTGACCGATTTTTTTATGCAGAAATATACACACAAGTACGGCAAACCCGGCGTAAGAATTAATTCGGCAGCGCTGGAAAAACTTGAGGAATACAACTGGCCGGGTAATGTACGCGAATTGGAGCACACCATTGAAAAAGCTGTTATTTTGAGCGATAGCAATGTGTTGAAACCGGATGATTTTCAGTTAAAGAACCTCACATACGGTGGCCGGGAGAGCACGCCTGACACACTGGAAGATATGGAGAAGCAGATGATTGCCCGCGCAGTAGATCAACAAGAAGGAAACCTGAGTGCAGCAGCCGGTCAACTTGGTATTACCCGCCAAACATTGTACAATAAGATGCGTAAATTCAAACTGTAAATTTTTCTATTTGAGTTGAAAAAATAGCATGCAAAATAATGAGCACCCAACATATCAATAAAAGTACAACTATTATACTTCGCATCAGTATTTTGATACTTACCGTTGTAGCCGGCACATGGCTTACAATAAAGTACAACAACCTTGCAGCCGGCATTTTATTTGGCTTGCTTATTGTTTTGCAGGCCGGGCTTTTTGTGCACTATTTTAACCGTGTTAATCGTAAAATTGCCTTTTTTTTCGATGCAGTAGAGAATAACGACTCATCGTTGCGGTTCAGTACAGATGTCAGGAATCAATCGGAGCAGAAGCTTAATCGCAGTCTGAACAGAATCAATGCTCTCATACAACAGGCAAAAACCAGGAACCGGCAGCAGGAACAGTTTTACCAGGCCATACTGGAACATGTGACAACAGGCATCATCATTCACGATGAAAAAGGAAATGTGGTTCAGGCAAATTCTACAGCCAAAAAGCTGTTGCAATTGGATCAGCTCACTAATCTGGTTCAGCTCAAACGCATCGACAACCAATTGTATGAGGCCTTTCACTCGCTTAGCCGGCAGGATCGCCAATCAGTGAAACTTCAAAAAAACAACAAAACCAGTGAGTTATCCCTGCGTTCTACCACTTTTATCGCCCGCAACAGCCAATTTCGTTTGGTAGCTGTCAATGACATTCAAACCGAGCTCGACGAAAAAGAATCCGATGCCTGGATACGTTTAATCCAGGTGCTGACACACGAAATTATGAATTCCATTGCGCCCATTACATCACTTTCGGAAACGCTTATGAGCTTATTTGAAAAACATACCCGTGCTTCCATTTTGTCGGATGATGCACTCCACACACAAGCACTGGAGGGCCTTGAAGTAATTAAAGAACGTGGCGACGATCTGATAGGATTTGTTATGCGCTACAGGCAACTGACCCGCATACCTCAGCCGGAAAAACAAAAAGTCCATGTAGCTGCACTTTTAGACAAAATACGCATCCTGTCCAGCACGGAACCGGGTTTCAGCGCTACCACATTTCAAATTGCAGTGCAACCTCAGGAACTCAGTATAAATGCAGATGAAAAACAGCTTACCCACGTATTGATCAATCTGACAAAAAATGCCCTTGAAGCGCTTAATGGACAGCCTGATGGCAAAATTCAAATAAAAGCAGGACGGCTGGATTCAGGCCGTTCCGTCATCAGCGTTCAGGATAACGGACCCGGCATTGTATCCGAACAGCTCAACCAGGTTTTTATACCGTTTTTCACAACCAAAGAAAAAGGATCCGGTATTGGGCTGAGCTTCTCCCGTCAGGTGATACGCCTCCACGGCGGAAACCTGCAAGTACAATCGATGCAAGGCGAAGGCACACGGTTTATTATTGAGCTTCCCGAATAACCTAAGCTCTAACCCAAAAGTCATCTCAAAACCGGGTCAAAATATATCTCACGTAAAAGATTTTGGAACCATATCAGCGAAAATCTGCTTTGTGAAGCAACCACCGACCGTAGGAAGCTCAAAGAAGTTAATTTGCTATTTTTATAAAAATATACCAAAGTTTCACACTTTTTTACGAGCTGAATAAGTATAATGTGTAAATATGGTGCGACTTTAGTAATAAAGTTATTCGCACAAGTATTTCAGGAAGCAGTATGGCAGGTTAATTTTCTGTTGTCAATTTTTCTGCGCCTTTTAAAATTACACTCATTTCAGCAGCTTTTTGCAATGAAATCTGTTGGCTGTTTGTTGATTTCAAAGTTGTGTCAGCAATTTGAAAATCGTTTTTGTTGACCCGGACCGTCAGTAAATCGGTATCGTAAACGTATTGAGTGTCGTTTTCCTGTAATGAAACTGTTTTGCCCGAATTTTTATATAGCAATTTTTTACTTCCCTTTACCTTGTCTAAATAATATCCTTCATCTGCCTCGTCGAATGATTCTCTCGTAATATAAATATGTGGTTTCTCTTTGTATGGAGCTGAGTTTGTAGGGCAAAATGTAGTACAGTTGCCACATTCATTACAATAATTGGCAATATTCAGAATTTGATATTTCTGTTTTACTTCAAACAAATCATCATCTGCATATTGTATTTCACCTGCAATGTCGACTTTTATTTTCTGAAGTTGATAAGCAAGCGGTTCTGTTTCGTATGAATAGTTGGCAAAGTTAGGACAAACCGTTGTGCAAATATTACATATCTCATCACAAAACAGGCAACGTTCGGCTTCGTTGCGCACAGTTGCTTCATCCAGTGTTTCGGTAACCAGTTTGAAATTTTGTCTATCGTTAATGTCAAGCTCCTTCAATTCAGGGGCGTATTGTCGTGTGGCTCTCTTCAGTGTAAGTTCCCGCTTCGAATATGTTTTTCTTTTTTGGGGTTTAGGAATATCGAATTGCTGATGTGCCCGTTCTATGATTTCAGCGGCTGCTTTTCGTCCATCGCCAATGGCGTTAATGGCTGTAGATGCACCACGCAGGGCATCTCCACCAATAAAGATATTTTCTGTTCCTGTTTGATAGGTGCCATTAGTTGTTTCTAACAGGTCGCCAGACATGAAATCAATATCAAGGTCCTGTCCGATAGCCGGGATGATGGTGTCGCAGGGAATATCAAATTCGCCGCCTTCAATCCTGACGGGTTTGGGTCTTCCGGAACCGTCTTTTCCCTCAAGTTTCATTTTTGCGCAGCGCAATGCAGTTACTTTTCCATCAGTTTCAATAACTTTTTCAGGTCCGGCGAGTTCAACTACTTCAATGCCTTCTTCCAGCACGGCTTTTATTTCACCCTGGTCGGCCGGCATTTGGTCAATGCTGCGGCGGTATACAACTGTGACTTTGCCATCTTTGCCCACTGTCCGGTAAGCTGTGCGTGCTGCATCCATGGCTGTGTTTCCACCACCGATAATCACAATATTTTTTCCTGCACCATGGGATTCGCCTTTTTTCACCCTAAATAAAAATTTCAGCGGTTCACTTACACCTTTACTTTCGATTCCATCGATGTGTAGCGGTTTTGATAGTTGGGCTCCTGCACCAATAAAGGTGTAGTCAAAATCTGCTTGTATGGCGTTGAACTTTAATTGGTCGACCGGGGTATTGTAGTGCACTTTGACACCCAGGTCAGTAACCCGTTGAAAGTCCTTTGCTATAGCTTCGTCTGTAAGGCGGAATCCGGGAATGGCAAATTGTACCATACCTCCGGCTTTTGAATTTTTTTCGAACACTTCCACATTGAAACCGGCCATTGTTAGAAAATAGGCTGCAGACAGACCTGCAGGACCGGCGCCAACAACACCTACACTTTTCCCGTTAGCGGGTTCAGGAGTGAGCTTTGCATCGTCCTGCTCAGAAATGAAGCGCTTTACTTCCCGAATGAGTAGTGCATCGTCATAATTTACACGTGTACATTTGTTTTGACATAGATGGTCGCACACCATACCGGTTATGGCCGGGAATGGGTTCGTGCGTAAAATAACTTCATAGGCTTTGTCGAATTGACCTGTGGCTGTGTAGTACATGTAGTCAGGAATATCCTGGTTTGTGGCACACGTGTCGCGGCATGGTGCCGAAATACAATCAAAATAGCCCAGTTTGCGGTTGGTTTTAATGTCGATATCCCGAATGGTTGTTCTGCGATAGCGGGGATTATCAATCACATTTTTTGCATATTGGTGGAGGTTGTGCAACGCGGCTTGTGTTCGGTCTTTGTTCCCTGCTTCTTGCTTTATAAAACTATCAATATCAGTAGCTTCGACTGCGTCAAAACGGTTCTGCAGCTCTTCAAAGTATTGATTAAGGCGCATGTATCCACCCGGTTTCAATAAATCAGAGCTTACCGTTACGGTTTTAAATCCGCAAGAGAGTATATCAGCCACATTAAAGGCATCGGCTCCGCCTGAAAAGGATAGTTGCAGCTTGCCGTCGAATTCATTTTGCAATTTACGGGCAATATTTATACTCAGCGGGTGCAGGGAGCGGCCACTCATGTACATCATGTCCACATCATCGCCAAAAGCATCTTTAAAATTTTGGGTTTCCAGCGTGTTGGTGAGCTTCAGTCCGAACTCCAATTGCTCTTCATTGGCTGTTTTTTGTAAGGAGCGGATGATGTTCAGCGCATCGGCATACTTGAGGTCGTGCTCGAAGGCTTCATCGGGAATCACAGATTTAAAACCGCTGGTTTTGTTCAAAATGTGGCGCAGCTCATCCGGACCCAGCAGGGTGGGGTTCAGTTTGATGAATGTATGCAGCTTTTTTTCTGTGAGTAAATATTCGGCAATGTCCTGTATTTCATCTGCCGGGCAACCGTGCATTGTTGAGAGGGTTATGTTATCTGAAATGCGGGTTGGAATATCCAGGTCGGCTAACTCAGGGAATTCTGCTTTTGTCTCTTTTATTTTTTGGGCCAACTCAACTGAGCAATCATTCATTTTATCGAAAAACCACTGTACATTTTCCTGCATTATGCCTTTCAGGTCGTATCCCACACTCATGTTGAAAATGGTATTGAGGGGTTTATCTCCAAAGAATTTTTTGTTCAGGTAATGAACAGCAATCCAGGCATTCAGATACTCATTGAAGCTGGCTTTTATTTTAAGTTCTTGCGACCATTCACAGTTGTAACCTTCATCCTGCATGTCTATGCATGGTTTGGCCACATCAATTTCATCGAGGTTTTGAACAGTTTTGAGTTCAATATACCGGGCTCCCATAAGCCATGAAGCAACAATGTTTTGAGCCAGCTGCGAGTGCGGACCGGCTGCAACGCCCAGCGGACTATCGATTGGTTCGCGGAATATCTTTTGATTAAAGCGCTCTTGTTTTTCTGGTTGGTAAAAGAGCTCATTTGGAAGTCCAAAAATGCTTTGCTTGCTCTCCAGTTCGCGGAAAATGGTTTTCAGAAGCAATTGTAAACTTATAGGATGAAATCTATCTGACATAAGGCGTTTGTTTGCATTAAAAAAAATCGTAAGGGTTAAAAGTACATAAATCCTGTGAAAATGCCTATTTTCGTGCTTTGTTGCTAAAGAGAATACTCATTTTAGGAAATAATGACAAAAAACCGGCAAACAGAAAAAAAAATTCCTGCTATCATTCTATCTGCAGGATTCTCTTCCCGGATGGCCATGCATAAAATGTTACTGCCGTTTGGCAATGAAGAAACTTTTTTATCGCAACTTATTTCAGTATATGAAGATTATGGCTGTTCAGAAGTTCTCATCGTGGTAAACCCAGATGGCGAAGCAAGCATCAGACAGGATTTTGAACTGCCTGAAAATGTCAAGGTGATAAAAAATTTACATCCAGAATGGCCAAAGTTCTATTCTCTGCAACTGGCCTGTGAGCAGTTAAAGGGGGCGGATGCTGTGTATGTGCAAAATATTGACAATCCTTACACCAATGCAGATGTTTTAACTGTTTTGGAGAAAGCCTCTGAAAGAGCTGATTATATTTTACCCGAATTTGAGAAAAAGGGCGGACATCCTTTTCTTATTTCTTCCCGTGTGATTCATGAAATTATTACCCATCCCAATTCACAGGAGCACCTAAAGTATTTTTTGCAACAGTTTAAGCACTTACGAATTCCTGTGCAAGATCAAAAGATTTTGGCCAATATCAATACGCCCGAAGCTTACCTGAAATGGTTCAAAGAACCAGTTACAACAGGGGTTCAGCGATTACAGAGTAACTCTGGCAGACAATAAAGAAATGCTGTTTTTCGGGAACTTTTTCTCATCTTTGTAAAAAATTGACACATGGATATTAATATTTTGGAATGGATTGGCTATTTGGCCTCCATATTAATCGCTATTTCGATGACGATGAGTTCCATCGTCAAGTTTCGAATCATTAATTTAGTGGGTGCCGGCACTTTTGCACTTTATGGTTTTTTAATAGGCGCCTTGCCGGTTGGTTTTATGAACCTTTTCATCGTGCTTGTCGACGTTTATTTTCTGTACTTTATTTTCAACAAAAAAGAGGTTTTTGAGACCCTGGAGGTGCGGCCCAATAATAAATATTTGTTGCGCTACCTGAAATTTCATGAAAAAGAAATTCAGCGATTTTTCCCGGGTTTTAAATATCAGCCGGAGAAGAATACAGTTAGCTTTTTCGTTTTGCGCGATATGCAGGTAGCAGGTCTATTCCTTGCACATCGAGAGGCTGATCATGTGTTGCGTGTTGGACTCGATTATGTGGGGCCTAAATACCGCGATTTTAAAAACGGACGCTACATATATAGGCATGTAAGGAAGTTTTTTCTCGATGAAGGATTTACTAAAGTTGTAGCAGATGCCAACAGCGAAAAGTACTTTAACTATTTGAAAAAACTGGGTTTTGAAGAACAGGAAGATGGTACTTGTTCTAAAACCCTGGAAAAAACCATATAATTATGATTACCCGGATCAAAGATGGCACTGTGGTGACGTCGAAGCAGATGCAGAAGACCGATGTATGGATTGAAAATGATAAAATTAAGCATGTGGGGCACGGAGATTTTCTGGCAGATCGCACCATAAATGCTGCTGGCTGCTATGTATTGCCCGGCGGTATTGATCCGCATGTGCACATGCATTTACCCACGCCGGCCGGACCTTCTTCAGATGATTTTTATACCGGAAGCTTTGCAGCTTTGCATGGTGGAACCACCACCATCATTGATTTTGTTACGCCACAACCCGGTCAGTCGCTGGTAGATGCTCTGGAAGAGCGCCAGACAGAAGCACAGAAATCACAAATTGATTATTCATTTCATGTAAGCCCAATTGAATGGCGCGATACTACAGCAAAAGAGTTAGAAGAATGTTTTGACCGGGGCATTACATCTTTTAAGATTTATATGGCTTATAAACAGGCTGTGGGTTTGGAAGATGATGAGGTTGAAAAGGTGCTTCAGACGGTTGGCCGGTTAGGTGGCATGGTTACAGTACATGCCGAAATGGGCGATGAAATTGATGCCCTGCGCGACAAGGCGGCCAGGGCAGGAAACGTGGGGCCAGCTGCTCACAGAGACACTCGCCCGAACCATACAGAGGCTGATGCCGTGAAAAAGGTCATTGAGATGGCTGCTGTGGCATCATGTCCGTTATACATCGTGCATGTATCAACTCGGGAGTCGATGGAGCATATACGTAATGCACAGGCAAAAGGTCAACAGGTGATTGCTGAAACCTGCCCACATTATTTGCTGCTTGACGAGTCGAAATATGCGGGAACGTTTGAGGAAACTGTAAAATATGTGCTGAGCCCGCCATTGCGCACTGAGGCCGACCAGACAGCTTTATGGCAGGCACTGAAAGATGGCGACATCAGTACAATTGGCACCGACCACTGTCCATTTACCCTAGCTCAAAAAAGTGCCGGGAAAGATGATTTTCGGAAAATCCCCAATGGAGCAGGCGGAGTAGAACACAGAATTCCGCTTTTATACACCTATGGCGTGTTGTCAGAAAAGATTTCGCTTCCGAAATTGGTAGATGTTGCATGCACGCAGCCGGCCAGAATATTTGGACTGTATCCACAAAAAGGCGACATCAAACCAGGATTTGATGCTGATTTATTGGTTTGGGATTCCGAATCAAAGAATACAATCAGTGCTGCAAGCCACCATCAAAATACAGACCTGAATATTTACGAAGGTTTTAAAACGCATGGACATGTAAAATGGCTTATGAAGAATGGAGAAATTGTAATAGAAGATGGTGAATGGAACAACCCGAAAACACCGGGAGTCTTTCTGAAGCGCGATAAAATATTATCATAATTAAAAAAGGAGTACAATAAATTTGCACTCCTTTTTAAGTTTAAGTGATAGAGAATGTTATGTTAGGCTATTACACGTTTACTACCGCGTTCTACCATTTGCTTTAATGTTGCTGCGGGATTTTTAAATCTATTGGTAAACATCATTGCAGCAATAATATAAGGTTTAAAACCTGCTTCGTGGTATGTTTTAATACGGTATTTTTCAAAAACATCAGCGTTGACTTCACCAGCCTCGCAAGAAACACCGGAAATGTCTGCCGGTAGGCAGTGCATGTATAGTGCATCCTGGTTTTTTGTGCGTTTCATTTTGGCTTCATCGTATTCCCAGTCTTTATATTTGGCATTGTTGGCCAGGCAAGTTTGTTCCAGTTCATCGAGACCTTTTTTGTCTGCCGCTTTTAATAATTTGGTGCGTTCCTCCATAATGTGATAGGGTGCCCAGCTTTTAGGGTATACAATATCGGCACCCTCCATAGCATCACTCATGTTGTGACTTACATTAAAACTACCGCCACTGGCTTTAGCATTTTTGCCGGCCATATCCACAATGTCAGGTATCAGGTCGTATCCTTCCGGATAGGCCAGTTCGATGTCCATTCCAAATCTCGACATTAAACCAATGATGCCTTGTGGAACCGAAAGGGGTTTTCCATAGCTGGGAGAATAAGCCCAGCTCATGACGATTTTTTTACCTTTTAGGTTTTCCAGCGAACCGAATTCTTTTTGCAGGTGCAACAAATCAGCCATTGACTGGGTCGGATGGTCCATGTCGCATTGCAGGTTTACGATACCGGGGCGGTTAGGAAGTACTCCCTGCGTAAAACCTTCGTCCAAAGCATCTCCTACCTCGCGCATATATTTATTTCCTTCGCCAAGGTACATGTCGTCGCGGATTCCGATAAAATCAGAGAGGAATGATATCATATTAGCGGTTTCGCGTACGGTTTCTCCGTGTGCAATTTGCGATTTTTGTTCATCGAGGTCTTGCACAGCCAGACCAAGTAAATTACTGGCCGAGGCATAAGAAAAACGCGTGCGCGTGCTGTTGTCGCGGAAGTTGGAAATAGCCAGCCCCGTATCAAAAACACGTGGTGAAATGTTTTGAGCACGCATGTTTTTGAGAATGTCTGCTACTTCCAAAACTGTCTTTAAGTCTTCGTCACTTTTTTCCCAGGTTAAAAGGAAATCTTTCTGGTAAAGTTCAGCCTTGATTTGGCTTAGCTGGTTAATTTTTTCGTTCAGATTCATTATTATTTTGTTTTTTTCTATTCTGCAATTTCATAAGCAAAAGCTGCATAAAAAGCTGTGGCTTTAACCAAATCATCTACCGGCACCTTTTCATTGGGTGCGTGTGCCATTACTTCGTTGCCAGGGCCAAACCCAAGCAGGGGTATTCCATACTTTCCGTTAATGGTAACGCCGTTGGTCGAGAATGTCCACTTGTCGACTTTTGGCTTTTTGTCGAATAATTTTTCAAATGCACTTACGCCTTGCTGAATAATTTCTGCGTCTTCCGGAATTTTCCAGGTTGGATAATATTTCTCCATGCCGTATTCGAGTCCGGTATATGATTTTTCTTTGTATTCGAGTACTTCCACCTTGGCATTCATTCCTTGTATGAGCGTTTCAATTTCAGCCATTGCTGATTCTTTGGTCTCGCCCCATGTTAGTCGGCGGTCAAGGTGGAATGCTGCATAATCGGCCACAGCACAAAGTGATGGACTACCCGAAACAAATTCTGAAATGGTAATGGTTCCTTTACCAAGGAATTCATCATCTTTCAGGCGATCGTTGAGTTTTTCAATTTCTGTGGCAACTTTGGCTGCTTTGTAAATGGCATTGTCACCGCGTTCCGGTGCAGAACCATGGCAGGATGTTCCGTAAAAATGTACTTTCATCTCCATTCGGCCCCGTTGCCCGCGATAAATATTCAGGTTAGTTGGTTCTGTAGAGATGGCAAGGTCGGGTTTAATACCTTCTTCCTCTACCAGATATTTCCAGCACAGACCATCACAATCTTCTTCTATAACGCTACCTACAAAATAAATGGTCCAGTCTTTATCATAACTCAATTCTTTGAGTATTTTACCTGCTGTAACGAATGATGCACAACCACCTTCCTGGTCTACAGTGCCGCGGCCGTGAACAAAGCCGTCCTTAATTTCTCCACCAAGCGGGTCGAAATCCCAGTTTTCCATTTGCCCGAGGTCTACAGTATCCATATGTCCATCGATAGCCAGTATTTTTTTACCATCTCCCACGCGGCCAATGACGTTGCCCAGCCCATCGATTCGTACTTCATCAAATCCGGCTTCTTCCATCTGGCGTTTCAGCTCCTGCTGTACTTCTTTTTCCTGAAGGCTCAGTGATTTTATTTTTACAAGTTTGGATAAGTTTTCCGCTGTGTAATCACGGTATTTTTCAGCCAATTCATTAATTTTTGCATATACTTCACTCATAATTCTATCTGATTTTTTTGCTTTGAGAAAGGTAAATATACCATTTTTTATGTATTTTTGACTATTTGCAGAACAAAAGAGTAGTGTGTAATCAAGAATATAGGATAAAAATATAAATTTCACCTATTTTGTAAAATATTTTTCCATGAGTTATAAAGAACAAGCGCAACTATCGGATATTTGGTCTTTTTGCCGAACACAATTATTAAAGGATAACGCTACGGCATTATTGATAATACTGGAGACTAAAGGAAGTAGTCCGGGTAAGCCGGGATTTAAAATGGCTGTAAGTGAAACAGGAAACCTGAAAGGTTCGGTTGGTGGTGGAAGCGCGGAATATGCCGCTGTAGAGCGTGCAAAAAAACTGTTGAAAGAAAAACAACCAACCCCACAGCTTATGCGGCAGGTGCACAGTCCTGAAGCCGAAGAAGATAACTCCGGGATGATTTGTGCCGGCGAACAAACCCTGGCAATTGTACCTTTGCAAAAAGATGAGTTGCCAGTTTTAGAAAAAATTGAAGCAGCACAGGATACGATTACAAAAATTGCCATGCATGTCTCACCATCCGGAATTGAAATATTGGAAGAATCCGGTAGCGATGGCATTACAACGAGCGGTTTATCGGATGATGATGACTGGCAGTATACTGAGCCGCTCGGACTCAATGACACAATCTATATTTTTGGCGGTGGACATGTAAGTGTAGAGCTCAGTAAGGTGATGCGTATGCTTGGGTTTTACATCAAAATTCATGACAACCGTTCAGATATCTCCACAATGCACAGCAATCAGGCTGCCCACGAAAAACATGTCATTGAATTTAATCGTGCCGGAACCTATGTGGATGAGGGCAGCGGTAATTATATTGTGATTATGACAGTAGGCCATATGCACGACCTTGAAGTACTTACTCAAATGGTGGGTAAAAATATAAAATATCTGGGGATGATGGGTAGTAAAAGCAAGGTGTCGACAATTCATCAATTGCTCAAAGAAAAGGGCTTTGGCGAGAGCGAGATTGAAAAGATACACATGCCTGTTGGTGAGCAGATTCACAGTCATACACCTATTGAAATAGCTATAAGTATAGCAGCTGAAATTATAAAAATAAAGAATCAAATGGTATAGTTTTTAAAATTAGCGAGATTAACTTACATTTAAATGAATTAGATATACAGAAAAATCACTATGGATAAAAATGAATTAATGAAGCAAGCCATTAAACGTTCCGTTGAGAGCGTGGCTAAAGGTGGCGGACCCTTTGGAGCGATTATAGCCAAAGACGGAGAAGTGATTGCAGAAACCTCAAACAGTGTAACTTTAACCAACGACCCAACAGCGCACGCAGAGATAAATGCCATACGGCAGGCAACCCAAAAACTGGGTACTTTCGATCTCTCCGGGTGTGAGATTTACTCCTCATGTGAGCCTTGCCCCATGTGTCTGGGCGCTATTTATTGGGCACGCCTCGACAAGCTCTATTTTGCCGGTACAAAAACAGATGCAAAAGACGCTGGCTTTGATGACTCTTTTATTTACGATGAACTCAAACTCGATTATGCCGATCGTAAGTTGTATACCCGGCAAATGATGCGTGAAAAAGCAAAGGAAGCTTTTGATAAGTGGCGTAATTCTGAAGAGAAAATAGAATATTAATTTCGATAAACAATTCGTAGTTCTATTGTGTGCTAAAGGGCAGCCTTTATTTAAATTATCACATTCATCCGAAATTTTTCCAAAATTAGCAAAATAGAGCTTTAACCCATTGATTCACAAGGTATATTCTTGAATTATTAAGAAAAAAGTTGGTCCTATTTCAAAATAACGTGCTTTGAAGACAAAAATTAATTGTTTATTGAACAGGGACGGTCCTTTGTGCTTTTGGTTTAATCTGATTGGTTACATAATTTACAGACAAATAAATGGAATTCCTTTATAAAATTGTGGACCATCTAAAATTTACTATGATATATTTCTAACGTGGCCGATTTAACCTTAGATGCGTTTTTTTTTAACTTTGCCTCCAGCCGGCGGGCTCTTCATTTTTGGGTTATTCCCTTCGGTCATGAGCTCAGCGCCTAACGGCGATTCGGTTGAACCAAAAACGAAGCAACCGCGTGCCGCCTTAGCTATAGCGGTGGCGCAAAAATTCAAGACTTAGTATATTAAGCGACCTTCTATTTTTTCGCAAATTGAAAATCCCGACATAGTGAAGCTTCCCAATTTATTGGGATTAGCTGAACATGTTCGGGGATAAATTGAAAAAACTCGATGATGCTATTTAAGTTTAGTATTCTAATTATCGAATCTGCGCATCATCTCAAACAGTTTTCATCCGCTCATAATTTTGATTTTAATGGTCGGATGTAGCTCACAAGTTCGGTTCAATTTGCCTGCGGCCATTTGCTTCAAGAAAGAAGGTGCCCGCTTAAAACACTTAGGTCACCTAAAGTCAACCGTTTATCATTAAGATTTAGCATCTCCCAAAAGCGGGGTGGCCTGATCAAATTGGCGGGCTAGCGTAAGGGTGAATATTCAATAGATATAAATGACGTAAAAGAGGCTTGTTCAGCTTTTACAGGTCATTTAATCTATTGAATAAAGCGGGGCGAAGCGTAATTTGATCTTGAATTTTTTGCAACTTTTTTTTTCAAGAAAAAAAGTTTATTAAAAATACTCCAAAACCGTTTCTGTCATGAGTAGCAGCTTGCCCAATATTAATCAAGTTTGGCATCATCATAGCTTCATCCTATTGTGTTTTGATTGTTATTCCCCCCATTAGCTATCCGAATATTAAGGCCACCAATTGGTCGTAAGTTTTGTATTTATAGTATTTATCTGTTTGATGAGATTGTATAACCCGACGCAAAAAAAATGGGCAGGGATAAAATCAATAATTTGAGGAATTACTGGCTTATTTGTATTTTTGCTTCTTCGGAACAGTCCCTTATTAGTATGTTTTATTCGTGCTTAACCAAAAGTATGGGTTCTGTTCCTTTTTTCAAAGTTTCGGATAGTTGTGATTACGAACCACAAATTTTTAATTTAGGTTGTGACTTTTTAAAATTTATTTATAGATTTGTAGCGCAATGAAAAGAAATTTAAACATATGGTGGTGGCACAAACTTGACGAGCAATCGTGAGGAAGCCCGACCTGTATGTACAAAATACAAAGCCCGTCGTTCTCACGACGGGCTTTTTTCGTTTAAAGTAAATTTATATACAATGAGACAAGTACAAAAAATACAACTTTGGTGGTGGCACATTTGGCAAACGATACCGTCGTGACGAGTGTGCTATGCATAAATTTAAAAGGCTCATCAATCACGATGGGCCTTTATTTTTTTTTAACTTAATTGAATAGAAATGAGCAAATTAACCATCCATTCTAAAAAAATTCTGGCCGATACGCTTTCTCCGCTAAGCTTATATTTAAAATTCAGGGATCTTTATCCCAATGCCATTTTACTGGAGAGTAACGATTTTAAGGGCGGTGCTGATAATTATTCGTTCATCTGCCTCGACCCCCTGGCAGCTTTTACCCATGACGAGGAAGATACCAAAGTATCAGTGTTGAACCACGATGTTTCTGACCATTTTAACGGGAATGTCAATGAGCAACTGCAACAGTTTCTCGACTATTTTACTATTGAGGGCAGTGCCGAAGAACTCCGCTTAAACGGACTTTTCGGTTATACTGCTTACGATGCCGTAACAAATTTTGAAAAGGTTGATATTCCGCAGCGCGATGATGCAACCCGTATTCCTGACATTCTTTATCAGTTGTACCGTTTTGTGATAGCTATTAATCACCATCAGTATACGGCCCATTTGATGGAATTACTTCCCGAAGGCGAAGCACCACGACTACAGGAAATTGAGAATCAGTTGCAAAACAGAACTTTTGCCTCTTACCCGTTTAAAGCCAAAGGCGTGCACCAGTCCAATATGGAAGACGCCGACTACAAAAAGCTTGTGGGTAAGGCAGTTGAGCATTGCCAGTTGGGAGATACTTTTCAATTGGTGCTTTCGCGCAGGTTCGACAGGGCTTTTGAGGGAGATGAGTTTAACGTATACCGGGCCTTGCGTTCCATTAATCCTTCACCGTACTTGTTTTATTTTGATTATGGAAATTTCAGGCTTTTCGGTTCATCGCCCGAAAGTCAGTTGGTTGTACGAAACCGCAAGGCCACTATTGTACCTATCGCCGGCACGGTAAAACGTACAGGAAACGACGAGGAAGACCGTCGGCTTGCTACTGAACTTTACAACGACCAAAAAGAGAACGCAGAACATGTGATGCTGGTCGACCTGGCGCGTAATGATTTGAGTCGGTTCGCATCTGATATTGCTGTGGACAGATTCAAGGAGATTCAATATTTTTCCCATGTACTGCATATGGTATCGAGGGTGAGCGGAACCATCCAAAACGGTGCTTCTCCACTTGAGATGCTTGGTAAGAGTTATCCGGCCGGCACGCTCACCGGGGCACCCAAAGTGAAGGCCATGGAACTTATTAGTTACTATGAAAATGTAAACCGCAGTTTCTATGGAGGAGCAATCGGACAGATCAGTTTCAACGGTGATGTGAATCATGCCATAATAATTCGCTCTGTGCTGGCGAAGAATCATAAGTTATTTTATCAGGCTGGCGCCGGAATCGTTGTTCAGTCTCAACCCGAAAAAGAGTTGGAAGAAGTGAATAATAAGGTTAAAGCCATTCAAAAAGCCATTGAGCTGGCCGAAAATATATAGAAATTAATACAGCATACAACTATGAAAACATTAATCATCGACAATTACGACTCATTTACTTATAACCTGGCGGAATATGTCCGGCAGTGCGGAGTAAGTGCATTTGATGTGTTCCGCAACGACGAAATCAGCGTAGCGCAATGTGCTAAATATGATCAGATTATTATTTCTCCGGGTCCGGGAGTGCCTGAAGATGCGGGAATCATTAATGAAATGGTAAAACAGCTGGGACCGACGAAAAAAATTCTGGGCATTTGCCTGGGTATGCAAGCAATAGGTGAAGTTTACAATTGCCAATTGACAAACTTACCGGAGGTTTTTCACGGTCGCGCTACCAACATTGAACGGTTCGATGCCAACGAGCCTGTTTTTATGGGTTTACCCCGCAAATTTAACGTGGGCCGCTATCATTCCTGGGGAATTGGAGTATCTGATGTCAGTCGGGAATTTGAGCTGCTGGCCAGCGATGAAAATGGCATAGCCATGGCCATTCGCCACAAAAAGTATGATATGGTGGGCTTACAGTTTCATCCCGAATCAGTGCTTACAGAGCATGGTATCCAAATGATTGCCAATTGGCTCAAGGTGCCGGAACCTCAAATGGAAGTCTGCCTGCCGGCATCTGACAGTGCTGCTTATAATATTAATCGTATTGAACGTTCACTTTTTTTGTAAAACCCCTAATTATGAAGCAAATTTTAGATCACCTTTATCAGCATAAAACACTCACAAAAGCTGAAGCAAGTGAGATTCTCAAACAGATTGCCAGTGCAGCCTTCAACACCAGTCAGATGGCGGCTTTTTTGGGTGTTTTTGCCATGCGTCCTGTAACGCTGGAGGAACTTTCCGGCTTTAGAGAAGCCATGCTTGAGTTGCAAATACCGATTGATACCAATGGCTTTGAAACCATTGATTTGTGTGGGACAGGCGGCGATGGCAAAGACACATTTAATATTTCCACAATATCATCTTTTGTGGCAGCCGGAGCTGGGCTGAAGGTAACCAAGCACGGTAATTATGCTGTCTCTTCATCTGTAGGTTCTTCCAATATACTTGAGCATTTTGGATACCGGTTTTCCAACGATCGGGATAAGCTGCTTCGCGAACTGGATCAATCCGGTATTACTTTTTTGCATGCGCCACTTTTTAATCCGGCCATGAAGCATATCGCGCCGGTTCGTAAAGCATTGGGCATAAAGACCTTTTTCAATATTTTGGGGCCAATGATTAATCCGGCCGATCCTGGCAGTCAGCTCATAGGTGTATTCAGCACGGAAACAGCACGTTTGTACCACTACATTTATCAATTGAGTGACAAAGCGTATACCGTAGTGCATAGCCTCGATGGTTATGATGAGGTATCGCTTACCGGAACTTTTAAAGCCTTTAACCGTGCAGGAGAGCGGAATATGATTCCGCAAGAACTTGGTTTACCAACTTTGCAGGCAAGTGAAATTGCAAGTGGTAAGGGCATTGAAGATTCTGCAGCTATTTTCATGAATGTATTGAAAAATGAGTCCACAGATGCTCAAAAATCAGTGATTCTGGCCAATGCTGCACTGGCTATCCACACGGCTAATGCGGAAAAATCAATGAATGAATGCGTAGACATTGCCAGACAAAGCATTGAGAAAGGTTCAGCCTTGAAGTCATTTGAAAAATTAATGCAGTTAAACGCGTAATGAAGAATATACTTGAGCAAATTGTAGAAAAGAAAAAACAGGAAGTCGCAAAGCAAAAGCGTTTGTTTCCTGCAAGGCAATTTGAGCAGTCGCGTTTTTTCCAGCGCTTCCCGCTCTCTTTTGCTGAGCACATTGTGCGCGGTAGTGGTATCATTGCCGAACACAAACGTCAATCACCTTCAAAAGGAGTTATCCATACTGCCATGCAGCATCGTGAAGTGATAGCGGGATATCAGCATGCCGGTGCATCGGCTGTGTCGGTACTGACGGATGAATCTTTTTTCGGAGGGAACTTGTTTCACCTGGAATCGGTGCGGGAACAGGTCAATATTCCGTTGCTGCGAAAAGATTTTATCATTGATCCATATCAAATTTCCCAATCCAAAGCTGCCGGAGCAGATGCCGTTTTGCTCATAGCACGCATTTTATCAACACAGCAAATTCAGGATCTGACATCGCTTGCGCAGGGACATGGAATGGAGGTTTTGCTGGAACTGCATGATGATTCCGAACTTGAGAAAGTAACCCCTTTGGTTGATGTTGTAGGAATCAATAATCGCAATTTGCATGATTTTTCTGTTGATTTAAACCAATCCATAGCGATTTGCCAGCAAATACCGGATTCCTACACCAAAATAGCGGAAAGCGGCATAAATGCGCCCGAAACAGCAGCGCGAATGTATGCCGAAGGATTTCATGGTTTTCTGATTGGCGAGTTCTTTATGAGGCACCCGAATCCACCTGCTCAATGCCTCTCATTTATTAATAAACTGAATCAACTAAAAAACGCACCAATATGAAAATCAAAGTATGTGGATTGAATAGTCTGGAGAATATAAAATCGCTGCCTTTGGAAGATATCGATTTACTTGGTTTTATTTTTTATCCGAAATCTTCGCGCAGAGTGACGATTGAGGCCGGTGATTTATTAATGCAAACTACTTCAACCCATATTCGCACAGGCGTTTTTGTCAATGCACCCTTTTTCTTTATCATGCGGAATGTGGTTGCCTATGGTCTGAGCGCCGTGCAGCTCCACGGTAATGAATCACCTGATACCTGTAAGGAATTACAGGAGCAGGGATTGCAAATTATTAAAGCGTTTGGTGTAAAATCCGGTTTTAATTTTAATGAGGTTAAGCAGTACGAGTCAGTCGTAGATTATTTTTTGTTTGATACGTCTACGAAGGATTATGGTGGCTCCGGGCAGCAATTCGACTGGTCGGCTCTCAGTGGTTATCAGGGCAAAACACCGTTTTTTCTTAGTGGTGGCATTGGACCGGATGATGCAGCACAAGTAAAGGCATTTCAACACGAAAAGTTTACCGGAGTTGACCTCAACAGCCGTTTCGAGATACAGCCCGGATTGAAAGACAGCGAAAAAGTGAAAGAATTTATTAAAACCTTAAAGTCGAACGAATAATATGATACAATTCAAATCAATAGCTGATGAACGCGGATATTATGGCGATTATGGCGGCGCCTGGATTCCCGAAATGCTGCGACCCAATGTTAAAGAATTGGAAGCCAATTATCAGAGTATTTTACACGATCCAAAATTTCAGAAAACTTTCCAACATTTGCTCACAGAATATACCGGAAGACCCACACCACTATATTTTGCAGAAAGATTATCAAACCAATATCAAACCAACATTTGGCTGAAGCGCGAAGACCTCAATCATACCGGAGCCCACAAAATTAACAATACCATTGGTCAGGTTTTGATGGCAGAGCATTTGGGCAAGAAGCGCATTATTGCCGAAACCGGAGCCGGCCAGCACGGCGTGGCTACAGCTACCGTATGCGCTTTGCGGGGCTTAGAATGTGTGGTGCATATGGGTGCTTTGGATGTGGAGCGGCAGGCACCAAACGTAGCACGAATGAAGATGCTGGGTGCCAAAGTTGTACCGGCTACAAGTGGCAACAAAACTCTGAAAGATGCAACCAACGAGGCGCTTCGTGATTGGATCAATAACCCGGCTGATACTTTTTATGTAATTGGCTCTGTTGTGGGGCCGCATCCATATCCGGAGATTGTTACCCAATTACAATCAGTTATTAGCGCAGAAATTGCTCAACAATTCAAAGCTAAAACCGGAAAGACTGAGCCAGATTATGTAATGGCGTGTGTTGGCGGAGGAAGTAATGCTGCCGGGGCTTTTTATCACTTTCTAAACACCGGCGTAAAGCTGGTTGGTATTGAAGCCGCAGGTAAGGGATTGCATACGAAGGAGCATGCAGCTACAATAAATTTTGGGCGGACAGGAATACTGCATGGTGCTAAAAGTTTGCTTATTCAAAGCGACGATGGCCAGGTGATTGAACCATATTCTATCTCTGCCGGCCTCGATTATCCGGGTATTGGCCCTTTACATGCCTGGTTGCATCAGACAGGCAAGGCTCAGTTTCTTGGTGTGGATGACCAGGAGGCACTTGATGCAGCTGTTGAATTGACCCGCCTGGAGGGCATTATACCTGCCCTTGAATCGGCCCATGCCTTTGCCGCACTCAAAAAACTGGACTTTAAACAAAGCGATAACGTAGTGATCAATCTTTCGGGGCGTGGCGATAAGGACATGGCCACATACCTTAAAGCACTTGATTTGAAATGATTTCCCTGAATGTAAAAATATCTGTAATGAATAAACTCGATCAACTTTTTCAGCATAAAAAACAAAATCTGCTTTCTGTATATTTTACTGCAGGATACCCTGAACTTGAAGATACAAGGCGTGTTGCAGCTCAGTTGGATAGGGTAGGAGTAGATTTTATCGAAATAGGTTTTCCATTTTCTGATCCAGTGGCCGATGGTCCGGTGATACAAAAAAGCAGCAAGCAGGCTCTGGATAATGGTATGACCGTGCAAAGACTTTTTGAACAACTTGAAACAATACAGCAATTAAAAATTCCCCGGGTATTGATGGGGTATATCAATCCGGTGTTGCAATTTGGGATGGAGCATTTCCTCCGAAAGTCTGCTGAAACGGGTGTTGATGGTGTTATTTTACCTGACTTGCCCCTTGAAGAGTACCAAATGCACTATGAAAAACTTTTCAAAAAGTATGGCATACACAATATTTTGCTCATCAGTCCGGAAACACCGGATGAAAGGATTCAGGAAATTGCCCGGTTAAGTACATCGTTTATCTACCTGGTATCTTCCAACGCCATCACAGGTAGTAGTCTTAATACAGCCGCTGCTGCGACTTACTTTGAGCGGGTGCAGTCGCTTGTGGGCGATCAGCCATTAATGGCCGGCTTTGGTATTCGCGACCGGGCTACATTCACTGGTGTTTGCCAGTATACCAATGGCGCGATCATTGGAAGTGCCTTTATTAAAGCCCTTGAAGGAAATCCTGCATTTGAAGAAAAAATAGATGAATTTGTAAAAGCAATTAAGGATTGATAGTATTGGTGATTAGCCTCTAAACACTGTAAATGCTGATTAAGCTATGTAAGCCAGGTTTGCATCCGCAATAGCTCGTATGTTCTGAGCTTGCCGAATACAGGCTTTATAGGGAGTACTGTTCTGTTGCACGCTTCCCCGGCGGTTTTTTAAGTCGTCCCCTATCTTTTAGTTTAGTGTGGTAGCGCTTGAAGTAAAGCTTTCGTGAATTTAGAAGAGTTTTAGTTATTTGTAATTTACTTCCTCTCGTCCATAAAAAACTGCTAACAAGTTAATTTCAAAGTGAATTGTTTTGAAGCAAATCGAGTTTGCGTTTCATGTCATTCATTTCTTGTTTCATTTCATCAATTTGGTTGAGTAGGTTGAATATGGCATCTATACCTGCAATATTTATTTCCAAATCGTAATAAAATGATTGTATCTTCTCAATATTTTGTATCTCAGTTACCGGAACACAAAGTTTTTCTTCCTCCTGAACTACCTGTATCAGTTCATTTTCCTTTAGTTCTTCAATAAATTCTGCTTCAATTTCGTATAATTGACAGAGTTCCTCGATGGTTATATATTGGTTTTCATTCATGACTGATGGACATTTTTGAGTTCTTCAAATAGTTGCTTCTCTTTGTCGCTTAATTGAGTCGGTATTTTCACCTGGATGGTAATAATCAGGTCTCCTTTTGATTGTTCATTTTTATATTTTGGAAATCCTTTGCCTTTGAGTCTCATTTTTGTACCCGGTTGTGTTCCCGGTTTTATTTTTATCCTTGCCTGACCGTCGAGGGTATCAATTGTGGATGTGCCACCCAGCACGGCAGTATAAAAGTCAGTATCTACAGTTGAGTATAAATTACTACCATCGCGATTAAAATGGGTGTTATTGTTTATTGAAAATGTGATATATAAATCGCCGTTTGGCCCGCCATTAGCGCCTGGACTACCGTATCCGGAGATTTTTATGGTTTGCCCGTCTTCCAGACCAGCGGGAATTGTAATGCGTATTTTTTTTCCATTTATGGTCAGTGTGCGTTTATGCGATTGCATTACATCTGTCAGGTTGAGTTCCATTTCGGCCTGAAGGTCATTTCCGCGGAAACCAGATTGCCGCCTGCTGCCGGCTGTTCCTCCAAACATGGATTCAAAAAAGTCTGAAAACCCGCCAAAATCACCTCCACTAAAATTACCTTGTGACCTGGATCCTGAGAAGAAATCGCCAAAATTCTGGTAGAACTGTTGTCCTTGTTGTTGCTGGCCTCCATATCCAGCTTTTTCGAATTCGTCCGCATGTTTCCAGTTTTCACCGTATTTATCGTATTTTTTTCTTTTTTCTTTATCTCCCAATACTTCGTAAGCTTCAGAAATTTGCTGAAACTTTTGTTTTACAGTGTCATCATTAGGATTAAGGTCCGGATGGTATTTACGCGCCAGTTTTCGGTATGCCTTTTTTATATCATCCTGGCTTGCACTTTTATTGACGCCTAATATTTTATAATAGTCTATATATGCCATTTACAAGTGTTTTATTATTGTTAGTGGTTATAAATTTTAACAAATTTTTAAAATGAATGTTTTTTAAGCGTGGTTTTTTATGAAGATGTTGGATATCAGTAAATAATAACTCGATCGTTATTTTTGATCAATGCTGATTTTTACAAACCCCTAACTTTTTGAAATGTTTCATCCGGACCACATCAGTAAGTCTAATCATGTACAATTTATAAGGCTTCGGACATAATTAATCGAAGGAGGACAGCTTCTTTGAAAGCGTATTTCATGCTGCAATAGCTACTTCTAAATTTCTGTTGTTATACCTATATCAATACTATTTGTAATGATTATAAATATTATTTGTAATAATTCTAAACAATATAGCTTTCAGTTAGTTGCATAGGTAGTTAACCAATAAAAAGACTATGCTTATGTTACTTAGAAAATTTACTTTACTTATTGCTATTATTGGAATACCATTCAGCCTGTTGTCGCAGGAGCTAAAAGAGAATTCAGAGATTGAACAGAGAATTATCGAAAACCAAAATTCTGATGAATTAATGCTGAAGAATGCCAATGTATCATCTGGCATGAGGCTGGATTCTATAATCGAGCAATCGTATTATGATGTTACCGGACAGTTTGTGAACGAGGAAAAGCATGTATTAAACTTTGATGATGATAATACTATTACTTTGTGGTTGCAATATACCGTAGATGAAGTTACCGGAGATTGGATTAATGATGAAAAAGATGAATTTTTTTATGATGAGCAGGGGAATAAAATAAAGCATATCGATTATGTGTGGGATTCGGAAGCTTCTGTGTGGGAGCCGCAAAATAAAACTGAGAATGTTTATAATGTGTACAGTGATTTAACACAGTACGTTCAATTCATTTGGGATACCGTGAACAACTCATGGCTTCCTGACCTGAGAAGAATTTCAACCTTCGATACTGCTCAAAACGTAACAGAATATAACTATAATACATGGAATGCCTCCACAGACTCATGGGAAAATTATTTTATAAGGTTCAATGATTATGACTCAGCTAATAACATTATACGCATGTACACCCATTGGTGGAGTAATTATTCAGATGCTTATCAGAAAGGTCAAAAAACTGAATATGCCTATGATAATGATTTGTTAATGCAGATAACCAGGTACGATGGCGATACGATCAATGATGTGTGGATTGAGGATTCTAAAACCGAATATTCGTACAATTCATTTGGCAATCAAACACAACACATTTTTTATGAAATGGAATCATCATGGCAACCTCAATCTAAAACAGCGTATACTTATGATAATTCACAAAATCAAACATCCGAAACTGTATTTACCTGGGATGAGAATAACAGCGAATGGTATCCTAATTATCAGTATGAACGCGGTTTTGATGCATCAGGTAATAGGATTGAAATGATATATTCCAGGTGGGATCCAAACACAGATAGTTGGGTGAATCATCAAAAATGGGCACGCGAATATGATAACACTTTGACTTATAATGACCTAATTTTGCCTACGTCTATCTTTTATCAACTTGTCAATGCTTTTGGTGCGGAGGAAGAAGTGTTTAAGCACCAATTGGTATCAAGAAATGAATATGAGTGGAATAGCACAGATGATGTTTGGGATGAAACTATATTAGAGCATTTCTATTATAGCGAACAGACTTTAAATATTGCCAATACTGCCAATAAAGGGTTCCGCGTTTATCCAAACCCGGTTTCAAGTAGCCTTTACATTGAATCTGATGCAGATATATCTGAAATTAGAATTTTAGATGCATCCGGTAGATATGTAAGGTCAGAATATGCAACAGGAAATAAAGAGACATTAAACCTCAGTGGTTTAAAAGAAGGTATGTATATTGTCAGGTTGCTGTTGAGTAATGGCGAAACTGAGACCAGACGAATTATAAAAAACTAAAATAAATAATTGGGTCATCGGGTGAATTGCTTTAATCTGTTCACCGGGTGGCTTTTTTTATTAGCTTCATGCAACTGATGCTTTTACAGGATAAAAAGATTACTGTAGCACTGAGCAATTCTCTATTTCAATTTTAAGTGATAACCCTTCTTGCTTTCTGCTCCAGCAGCATCAAATCAGCAAGCACAATAGCCGTGGCTGCTTCGAGTACGGGAGGTACCCGGAGTGCAATGCAGCGGTCATGTCTGCCCTCGATCTTCAGGGCTTCGACCTCTCCTTTTTGCAGATTCATGGTGTTTTGAGCTGTTGACACACTACTGGTGGGTTTTACCGCCACCCGGAACACCAGTTCATTGCCATTGGTAATGCCTCCGTTGATGCCACCGGCATGGTTGGTCTCGGTTTTTCCTTCTGTACTAACAATGTTGTCGTTATGCTCAGCACCCGTCATTCGTGCAGCCTGAAAGCCCGCCCCAAATTCAATTCCTTTGATGGCCGGAATGGCAAATACGACGTGACTCAATAGCGATTCTACAGAGTCAAAAAAAGGTTCTCCAAGGCCCACAGGTAAATTCGCTATGCGACACTCCACAATGCCGCCAATGGATTGGTTCTGCTCAATGGCCCTGTCAATGGCCGACTCTATATCGCTGTCGCCACCGGTTTCAACGAGCCGGGCCTGGATTTTTAGTTTTTCGCATACTTTTTTTGCTACTACGCCGGCTGCCGTCAGTGGCAGGGTGAGCCGGCCTGAGAAATGTCCTCCGCCCCGGTAATCGGCAAATCCGCCAAATTTTTGTTGTGCTACAAAATCGGCATGGCCCGGGCGTGGACTGTTTTTCAGATTGCTATAGTCTTTAGATTGTACGTTTTCATTGCGGAATAGAATGGTAAGGGGCGCTCCCGTGGTTTTCCCTTCGAAGATACCGGTCATGAGTTCCGGTTTATCGCTTTCCTTTCGGGGTGTGGTGCCTTTTGCGCCACTTTTGCGCCTTGCTAAGTCAGCTTCAAAATCTGTTGGGCTCAATGGAATGCCTGCCGGGCAACCGTCAATAGTGACACCAACGGCTTTCCCATGCGATTCGCCAAATATGTGTACGCGAAATAGTCGTCCAAACGTGTTCATGCAATTCAATTTAAGATTCTAAATTACAAATTATTTATGGCTTTGCGGGCCTTATTTGTTTTCTCCTTGACTTTTGAATATTTATTCATTCATTACCCGGGTTTGTTTATTAATGGATTCCTGGTGAATGGCTTTAAACATTTTCATGATAAAACCAGAGCTTAGCTCTCGTTTTTGTCCTTTTTTAATGTTTGTTTCAAGAATATCTTTCCACCGCGATTGCTGTAGAATGGTCATATTATTTTGTTTTTTGTAGCGACCTATGTCGGTAGCCAGATTCATGCGTCGCTGCACCAGGTCCATCAAATCGTTATCAAGTTTATCGATCCGAAAACGCAGATCTTCAAGTGTGTTTAGCGATACCCCTTCCGGGTTCATTTTTCGTATGACTAAGCTTTCGAGCATGATGTCGAGGCTTTCGGGTGTAATTTGCTGCTTAGCATCGCTCCATGCATTATCAGGGTCGCAGTGTGTTTCGATCATAAGGCCATCAAAATCAAGATCCATGGCTTTTTGTGATATACTTTGCAGTAATTCTCTCCGACCGGCAATGTGGCTCGGGTCACAGAATATGGGAATATCCGGTAATTGACTTCTCAGTTCAATGGGGATTTGCCAATGCGGAACATTACGGTATATGCTGCGGTCGTAGCTTGAAAATCCACGGTGAATTGCTCCGATTCGGGTGATACCAGCCTTGTGAATACGTTCAATAGCGCCTACCCAAAGGTCAGCATCTGGGTTTACGGGGTTTTTTACCAATACGGGTACATCTGCACCTGCTATGGCATCAGCAATTTCCTGCATGGCAAAGGGATTGGCCGAGGTACGTGCTCCAATCCAAAGGATGTCAATTCCTGCCTTTAAGGCTTCTTGTACATGTACGGCATTGGCCACTTCAATGGCTATCAGCATGCCGGTTTCTTCTTTGACCTGGTTTAACCATGGCAGGCCAATACTGCCAATACCTTCAAATGAGCCTGGCCGCGTTCGGGGTTTCCATATGCCGGCCCTGAAAACAGTTATGCCGTTCTTACTTAATGCCCTTGCTGTGGTCATTACTTGCTCTTCTGTTTCTGCACTGCAGGGTCCGGAGATGATCAATGGTTTGTCTGTGTCGGGTAGTTTCCATTGACTAACGGGTTGTAAATTGAGTTGCCTTTCCATAATTATCTGCTTAATACACGTTTGATTTTATTCGATTGATTGATTAATCCCGTAATACTTTCGCTTTTTTGTTCTTGCATGGCCTTTTTAAAAGCCTGCAAATGTTCAATGTATGTGTCCAATACAGCGGTCACATTTCCTGCATTTTGCATAAAAATAGGGGTCCACATGCTGGCCGGACTTTTAGCTAACCGTACGGTTGAGTCGAATCCACCGCTGGCCAAATCAAGTATGTTTTTCTCATTTTGCTCTTTCTCGAGCACCGTGAGTGCCAATGCCATGGAGCTGATGTGGGAAATGTGCGACACATAGGCAGTATGTACATCATGGTTGTAGGCATTCATATAAATAATGCGCATGTTAAGACATTCATACATTGTTTTTATCGTTTTCAGTGCTTTTTCACTGCTCTCTTCTGCATCGGTAATGATGGATGCCCGGCCATCGAACAAACCTGAGAATGCTGCACGTGGTCCGCTTTGCTCAGTTCCAGCCATAGGATGGGTACTGACAAAATTTTCGCGGTTTTGATGATAGCGTACCCGCTCATTCAGGTTACTTTTGGTTGAGCACACATCGGCTACAATTTGCTGATCTGCCTGGTTGAGGACCGTAGGCAATAATTTCAGTGATACATCAACAGGAGTAGCAAGTATAACCAGGTCAGCCTGGTAAATTCCTTCGTTTAGTTCTGCAGTCTTGTCAATTATGCCCAATTGTAAGGCAGCATCACAATGTATTGGATTATTGTCTACTCCAATGATTTTTTGTGCAAAATTGCGCGCTTTTAAGTCTATGGCCATGGAGCTGCCAATAAGGCCTAAGCCGATAATTGTAATATTCATATCGCGATTTTCTGTCGGTTTTTAATTCGATTGAGCATTATCTCAAATTCATTATTATGGGCGCAAAGTGAAAACCGCACATATTGGTTCCCATTTGAACCGAAGATTCCGCCGGGAGCCACAAATAGGCCTAAATCATATAGTAAATGATCTGCAAAGGCATACCCGTCGCTAAATGATTGCGGAATTTTAGCCCATACGAACATGCCACTGGTATTTTCGGAGTAGGAACAGTTTAAAAGGTCTAAAGCTTTGAACACTACATTTCGTCGCTTATGATAAACTGCATTTGTGGAATTGTACCAATGTTCATCGAGGCTGAGTGCAGTAGCAGCTGCTTTTTGTATGGGCAGGTACATGCCCGAATCATAATTGCTTTTTACTTTTAGTAAGTGTTTTACCAACTGCTGGTGCCCGGCAACCATGCCCACACGAAATCCCTGCATACTGTGTGATTTACTTAAGGAGTTGAGCTCCAGGGAGGTGTTTTTGCTTCCTTCGATAGATAATATGCTTAATCGCTCTTCATTCAGGATCAGACTGTAGGGGTTGTCGTGCGCAATTAGGATACCGTGCCTTTGACCGAAGTCGATAAGTTTTCTGAAAAGCGCTGTGTTTGCTTTTGCTCCGGTTGGCATATGAGGATAATTGACCCATATGAGCTTAGCCCCTTGTTTAGCAAGTTCTTCCAATTCGAAGAAATCGGGTAACCAATCACCATCAGGTTTCAGACTGTAGTATTGTATTTTGGCACCCAGTAGCCTGGCTGTGGCTGCATAGGCCGGGTAGCCCGGATTAGGTACTAAAACGGTATCTCCGGGATTTACAAATGCCAAAGTAGTTAACATGATGCCCTCTTTTGATCCGGCAAGTGGTAATACTTCATTCTCAGCATCGAGATGAACCTTGTAAATTCTTTGATACCATGCAGAAAGCGCACCTCTCAATAATTGTGTTCCTTTATAAGGTTGGTAATAATGGCTTTGCGCTTCCCCAGTTGACTGATTCAGGCTTTTTATCGCATCTTTGTGCGTAGCCATATCCGGATTGCCAATTCCCAGGTTGATAATGGCATGTCCTTGAGCTCGGAGACTCCGTATTTCTTCAAGTTTTTTGGAGAAGTAGTAAGTCTCAACGTTTTTGAGTCTTTCCGCAGGTTCAATGTTCATCTTTGTAATTTTTTTATTCGACATAAAAAAGGCGTCCTTTTACCCGGGACGCCTTCTAAATTGTATTGCTTTCATACAACCCTATAGTTATCCCGGCAGGTAACTGTGGTAATACCAGTAATAATATGCTATATGGTTGTTATGCTTCATTATTTTAAAATAAAAAACCCCGCTTGTGGCGGGGTTGAAATTTTATTAAAATTTACATATACCAGTCCCGCCTTATTTCGCGTTGAAATAATAATAAGACCAATAATATGTGTGTACTTGTTGCTGCATTTTGAGTTTTCAAAGCTAAATAATTATTTCGATAAAACAAATATAGATTACTTTTATACGCTGAATAGGTTTTTTTCATCTGTTTATTTTTAATGGTCATAACCTGTCCCGCCAAAGGCGGGATGCTTGAGTTTGGCGTTTTACTAGATAAAATCACGACTTTTTTTTGGAAGTTGTGATTTTTTTTACTATTTTTATCTAGTTATATGACTAGATATGTTTAATTAAAATTTACAATTATGGGTTATTCT